>DAOUOU010000120.1 GCA_030626465.1 Bacteroidales bacterium | reverse complement strand
TTATACCCTTTCTCAGAAAAATGTTCAAGAAAACGAGGAAGAATGTATCGTAATTTTTCTATTGCTTTTTCAGAATCGTGAAAAACCACAATGGATCCTTCTTTTGAATAACGCAGTAATGCTCGCAAAGACAGCTCCCTGGAAAGTCTTTTTTCATAATCGTGGCTCATTACTTCCCACATAATAATTTTGTATCTTTTTCTAAGATATTGTATCTGTGATCTGCTTATCTGGCCGTAAGGAGGACGGAACAAATTTGATTCAATGAGGTTTCCTGCCAGCTCGATATCTGTATAATAGTCTTTGTTTTCAGACTTCCAGCCTTTCAAATGGCTATAGGTATGGTTGCCAACAGCATGTCCCTCGCAGATGATCTTGTTATAGACCTCAGGGTGTCTTTCGACATTTCTTCCAAGACAAAAAAAAGTGCCTGAGGCATTCTTTTGTTTAAGAATATCTAATACTTCTTCTGTTATTTCGGGTGTAGGGCCATCATCGAATGTAAGAAATATTTTTTTCTCTGTATTTTTTATATCCCATATCAGACTGGGATAAAACAATTTCATCCATCCGGAAATATGCCAGTATGCCATCTCTATCTGAAAATGGTATTTAGAGTACGACCATAACTATCCAGACGCTGTTCTATTTCAGCACTGAATAATATATCTCCATGTGTGCGACTAATATTTATCAGTTCCCTGAAAACATGAGCGGCAAATCTTCTTTCGAGCTGAAGGTAATTGGAGAAAGGTTTTTCGAGGCTGATAAAGTATTCCAGATCCTGGTATGTGTTTTCTAAAACCTGGCTGGCAAGAGCTTGAGCTTTTGAATTTTCGTTCAATTTGTAGTAATTATCTACCATACTTAACATATAAACATCAAAAGGAATACGGTGATTTGGTACAAGCTCCATACATTTATCAAGAACCATCCTGGCCGAGTCATTCTTATCCTGAAGAATAAGTGCCTCAGCGAGGTTACTAAAATTGTGTCGCATGTTTGACAGCATGCGGATGCAATTTTCATCAAGGTATACTCTGTCGTCTTGAATGCCTCCCCATTTGAATTTGTTCATCATGTTATCGAACATTACTTCCGTATTGATACCACCAGCATATCCAATATTATCTGTTGTAATTGCCGGGATTACCCGGTATGCCAGTCCGCTCATCTCGAAGTAGTCGCTCAGATTAACATAGTTGTCATCTCCTACGGTTATTGCATAATATATTGGACGTTGCCACTGGTTGGTAGCTAAGAAATCAAGGGACATAAGATGATTTTTGGTCAGGTAATTGCGCGATATTTCCCAGCGCATTACTGGTGTATACCTGGCAGCCATCTCAGGTTTTATTGTTCTGTTACCAAATACCAATGAAGAATCGGCTGTTATTCTGAACTTATGCTGAGGGATATAGTAACTAGGTTCGGCAATACCGGGCAGTGATAATGGCTGACTATCATCGTATGCAAGAAATTCAATAGCCTCTTTCAGATCAACATGTCCTTTAACCCTGTCAAACAATATAACCAGATCGCGCTTGCCTTGCTGGTATTTGTCTTTTGTAAGCGTCATTTTCACTGGTTCGGAATCATAAACCTTCCTCTCCATTTGCTCAATATACCAGTCGGCTGAGAGGTAACTCAAATTGATTACCCTTACATCAGTCCGGATACCTTCAACTTCCTGTGCGTACCACAACGGGAAAGTATCATTGTCGCCATTGGTAAAGAGGATGGCGTTGTTTTCACAAGAATTTAGATAGTTAGAGGCAAAATCGCGTGCAACATACCTACCCGATCTGTTATGATCATCCCAGTTTTCAACAGCCATAATAAACGGAACAGGGAGTGTAATAATCAATACCATAGCTGCAGCAATTCTCTGGTTCTTAATGACTACTCCGAGTAATTTCATTATCAGAAGCAATATCAGCATAATAAAAAGAGTAATTACACCTGTCCAGGTAAATGTTAACATTCCGTTATTAGCAAAATCGAAAATGGCAAGAACGACAAGAATAATGGAACCTCTGATAGCATACCTGGATAAGCTATTTAATTCGCTTTTTTTTGCGGCTTTGTATAAAGCGGCTACAGCCATGCCTACCCATATAGAAAAAGAATAAAAAGAACCGGCATAGGCATAATCTCTCTCCCTGGGTTGCAGAGGATACTGATTAAGGTAGATGTTGACAGCAATCCCTGTAAAAAAAAACAACGACATCACCACCCAGAAATTCTTCTGATCTTGCTTACAATGAAATATCAGACCCAGTAAACCTAAAATGAGAGGCAGCAAATAGTATTTGTTTCGAGCCCTGTTGTTTAAAAGCTTATCAGTCAGATTACTCTGATTACCCAACCGGGCAGAATCGAGAAATTTATATCCGCTTATCCAGTTCCCTTTAGTAATTTCTTCCTTGTAATGCCCCTGTACATCGTTTTGTCGTCCGGCAAAGTTCCACATGAAATACCTGAAATACATATGCCCTAGCTGGTACTTGAACAAGAATTCAATGTTATCACTAAAGTTTGGATTCTTCCTGGGTCGACTATAATCGTACACTGTGTTGCCATAGTGATCTTTAACAATTTCCCCTGAGCGGTTTACCCGAACTTCAAACAACTCACCCTGATCCATCCCTGTCCATCGAACATATGCATCAATATGATCAGGTTGTGAACTATACATACGTGGAAGGATGGTCTTATAAGATTTATTGTATTTATAATTTGGCTTGTAATTGATTATTTCATACCTGCCATCAACAGGGGCATAGGTAGGTTTTCCTTTCCCTGTTTTTTTCC
Organism: Bacteroidales bacterium; assembly: GCA_030626465.1. Taxonomy (GTDB): domain Bacteria; phylum Bacteroidota; class Bacteroidia; order Bacteroidales; family UBA10428; genus UBA10428. The sequence goes on along the minus strand of DAOUOU010000120.1, from coordinate 5,569 downwards.
CCGGGGCATTGAAATATTGTCCATAGAGTAATGGCCGGTCACCATACTGTTCTCTGTTAAGGTAGGAGAGAAGGTTAAATAAATTTTCAGGATTGTTTTGATCCATTGGGGGATTGGCGGAAGATCTGATAATAACCAATGCATAAGAAGAATAACCAATGGTAATAACAGTAATCACTAACAGAATTGTATTTAGTATTGCTTTTTTCTTTTGAGTTGTACGAATGATACCAAAAGCAAGCAAAGAGAAAAGAAGAACCAGATAAATATATACACCGGAGAAGTACGACAAACCAAATCCGTTTACAAACAACCTTTCAACTATCGCGGCAAATTTCACAATACCTGGAATTAAAACATACATGATTCCGCCCAGAACAATAGCAGAAATACCCAAAGCAGCAATAACTCCCTGTACAGTAACTTTATATTTCCTGAAATAATAAATCAGCACAATGGCAGGTATAGCCAGAAGATTCAACAAATGCACTCCAACGGATAAGCCCATCATATAGGCAATAAGAATTAACCAGCGGTTGGCAAATTTCTCATCCGCGATATTTTCCCACTTCAAGATGGCCCAAAATACAAAAGCCGTGAACAATGATGAGCTGGCATATACTTCTCCTTCGGCAGATGAAAACCAGAATGTGTCACTAAAAGTATATACAAGTGCTCCGATTATGCCTGATGATAATATGATTATCATATCTGCCAGATCGGGATCCTTTTCATTTGAAATAACTTTTTTTACCAGGTGTGTGATGGTCCAAAACAGGAAGAGAATCGTAAAAGCACTGGCAAGGGCAGAGAGAGCATTAATCATTAGCGCCACCTTCTCTGTATTACCACCGGCAAATAGAGTAAAAATTCTTCCAATCAGAAGAAAAAACGGGGCTCCCGGAGGATGTCCGACCTGCAGTTTATAGGATGCTGCAATAAATTCTCCGCAATCCCAGAAACTAGCTGTCGGTTCAATGGTTGATAAATAAGTAAAAGAAGCAATCAGGAAAAGAATCCACCCGGATAGATTATTTAGAGTCGAATATTTTTTCATTTGGCAATGATTACTAACATGTCGACAAAGAACGTGATTTTACCATGAATATAAAACAGATATGATGGTACTGGTTCAATTATTAACACTTTTTATTCAAACAAATCTTAAATATAAAATCTCCAGGGCATATGCACCCATGGTTCCCCTGCATACTCAATACCAATTCTGGCACCTACTTTTATTTCAGGAGATTGATTTTTGTCTTCTACCCAAATTCGTTTCGAAAAGCAAAGATGTTCACCATAATATGTACCATCAATATTAAGTTTCCTGGTAAGTTTTCCAGGTCCGTCATATCCTTCAATTCCTCTTATCAGAATAGCCTGAGGTATATTATTGGTATTGGTTACAAAGTTCAGCATCCAGTACATGCCGTAAATCAGATATACATAAATATGCCCTCCGGAATGGTACATAATATCTGCACGTGAAGTTCGCCCTTTTCTGGCATGACAAGCTTTGTCTTCCTCCCCCCCGGTATGCCTCAACTTCAGTGATCATATAATAGTTTATCCCATACTTGTTTTTGATTGCCAAAAATTTCCCGATTAAGTCAGGGGCTGTTTCTAATACATCTCGACAAAAGAAGTTTTCATCAAGTTTAATCATCTATACTGGATTCGTTTTGAGGCATAGAGAATAAAAAGAAAGAATAAAAGAAAGCAAAAAATGATACTCCAACATGAGTTTCCAGAGTATCTTCATTCAGCATTGAAAGAATTCCTATCAGAAAGAAAATCATAAACATAAAATTCCTATACTTTTTTTCCAGAACAGGCGTGGCGAATAATGCAAAGTATATCCAGACAAATCCAAATATTCCAAAGGCAATTAATAGTGTAATAAATTGATTATGAGTTCTATGTCGGTACGGGGGGTGAAGTTTTGAATTATCCATGGCATATTGTTTGTAAAACTCATTTTGTACATCACCCGTACCGGTACCAAACCAAAAAAAGCGTTTCATAATACGAGTACCTGTTTTCAGGTACTCAATTCTTTGTGAGAGAGATTGGCCGCTTGGATCTCCTCCTTTTTTGTATCGGTCAATTTCCCATAACAATTCATATATTCTCGGATACAGAGCAAATTTGTTTTTATCGAGATAATTGGTATACCCCTTGTCTATCATTTCAATATCTGTTTTGTCCAATTTGCTAACTCCAAGTGAATCTTTACGATATCCATGAGAAGTCAAATATCTGATTAGGGTTGTTCGAACCGACTGTCCTTTCCGATCAAGGGAATCGTATTTATAATTGCTTCTCAGATTCCATTCTTTTGCCAGTTCTTTTTCACAAAGATTTATCCATATTTTGTATCCGTTCTCATATTCATCACTTGTAGGATAATGCCGGTATAGATTACCGTTAACGGTAAAGGTTTCCAGATTATTCAAATCACAATCATATCTTCTGTTGAAACGATGATAAGAGAATAATGAATAAGCAAAAATTCCGATCAAGATAAGAAAGCTGCCCAGGTAGGCCATACGTAGCAGTAAGATTTTTTTTTGATAATAGGCACACCAGATCAGAGCAATCGGAAAAAGGATCAGAAAAATAACAATGCCGGTGAAAGACCGGAGCAAAATTAAAAAGCTGATAAACCAGAGGATGACTAAAAAAGAAATGAGTTTTTCCCTTTTAAAGTGTTCGAAATGATTTGTAAATGTGATATAGACTACTGAAAAAATTGACAACACTACAATAAGCGAAAACCGAATGTGAGAGATAAATAGTGATGCATAGCGGGAATCAACCGGTTTGATATTTGAAAATCCAAGCAGAACAAAAGTTGTTATAAATGAACTGACAAGAACCGAAGCGATGAACAACTGCATGATAATTTTAAATTCTTTTTTGGAAAGCGGTTCAGAGGTACCATAAATAACAGGCAAAGCCAGAAGAGGTAATTTAATTCTTAAATCATGAAGAGCATAAATAAAATTAGTAGGGATGTTTGCAGTTCTAAAATTATGAACGAGGTCAAACAGGCTTGATCTGGCAACTATGATTCGTAAATCAAAAAGTGTTTTAAAAAATTCGTGAGTGTTAAATAAACCAAGAATGTGGATCAAATAAATTGTAAGTATTAGAAGAATTGCTTTTCTTGATTTGATAATATTGAATTTATGCCTGAAATTTCCTTCCAGAATCCAGTTACTGGCCAACAATAATTGTGCAACACTGAGGAGAAAAATTGATACAGGCATTCCTATGACCAAGAGGGCAGTAGAAAAAAGAAATATATAGCGATGAATCTTTTGTGACAACATGCTGCTGACAATTGCTCTACAAAATAAATGATTTTACCATGAAAATAAAATTGCTATGATCCAATTCCAGATACTTTAATATACGGATTAAATCATATGTTTTGAACAGAAACATCATACCTTCCTGTGTTTCTCTTCTGGTTTTTCCGATTTTTAACAGGCACATACCAAAGATTTTGAATCCTTCTACAAAACTGATCAGAAATGAATGGAATGGCCCGAAATTAGTTATATAAATATCTTTTTACTCTTCTGAATCCAACAAAAAGGCTCATAACCAGGAGTCCAATTTTTTCACTTAAAGTGATTTTGAAAATTCCCCTCTTATTATATACTGTATCAGATCTGGTTTTATACCAAATTTCATATCCATTTTCAATCATCCATTTTTTTATTTCAGTTATAAAGGGATTGGTATAGAATTTTCCATGGGTTTCGAGGGATATTACTTCAGGCAGACTAACAAGATTCTTTATTACATACCATTCGCAACCTTCGGTATCGACACTTAATAATTCAATATTCCCCGGATCAATGTCATTAAAAACTTTGCATTCAACTTCAAAAGTATCATTTTTTCTGATCGTATATTTATCATTTACGAGTGCAGGACTTGCAGGTAGATCTTTGACAAATGTTGATGCATTCCTTTGCACAAGTTCTAATTTGCCATTGTAATCGTATATTGCATAAGGATATACAACAACATTTTTGTTCTTAAAAATTTCATTGATTCGTGCCAAGGATTTTTTATCCGGCTCAACAAGTATAGTTCTGATTCCATCGTTAATAAATTCCAGAACATTTGATGTTTCCGGCATATAAACGCCGACTTCACAGACTAATGAAAAATTCAGGGTTTTGCTTTTGCATCTAAAATAGAGTTCTTTTTCTTTGCTCTCATTCATGTAATAAAACTTCAAAAAATACTGAACAGGCTTACTCACAGCAAGAATACCAGAGATGTAGAAAGGTACAAATGTATTAAATTTCTTCACTTCCGGGTTTAATTATGAATGCATTTCTCCCATAAGATAGCATTGATTACGATTTGACAGAAGAATTACAGACCTCTTCTTAAGTAAATAATGTAGTGCGAGAATAAGATTTTATACTATGCATAACGGAGTGGTAATAGATTTTAAGTATCATCTGAAACTAAACAAAATAAATCTAATGGCTCTTGCTTAATTCATAAAAATTATTGTATTTTTGCACTCCACAAATTTTAAGGGTTTTTGGAGGTTTGATAAATTACTTTAAATGTTGAATAAGTGGATACACTAAGTTATAAAACAAAGTCCGCAAATAATGCTACGGTAAAAAAAGACTGGTATGTAGTAGATGCAAGCAATGAGGTTTTGGGAAGGCTTTCATCTAAAGTTGCTAAAATTTTACGTGGAAAGAACAAGCCAGATTTTACGCCTCATGTAGATTGTGGCGATAATGTGATTATTATCAATGCTGAAAAGATTAGGCTCACTGGCAATAAAATCTTTAAGAAACAATATATCAGATACACAGGTTATCCAGGTGGTCAACGAAGTGAAACGGTCGAAAGTCTAATGAGTAGAAATCCATCAAGGATAATTGAAAAAGCAGTTAAAGGAATGCTGCCAAAAAACAGGTTGAGTAATACAATATATAAGAATCTTTATGTGTATATTGGAAATAAACATCCACATGAAGCGCAACAACCCAAAGAACTTAAATTAAAGTCTATTAAATAGTATATGGAAGTAGTAAATGCTCTTGGAAGAAGAAAAGCGGCAATTGCAAGAATATATGTGAATGATGGCAAAGGGAAGATTGTAGTTAACAATAAGAATCTAAAAGACTATTTCCCTTTGCAACAATTACAGTATATAGTTAATCAACCATTAGCGCTTACAAACGCTGAGGGTAAATACGATATTAAAGTAAACCTTTGCGGGGGGGGGGAGTCAAAGGTCAGGCCGAAGCTTTACGTTTAGCAATTGCAAGGGCTTTGGTAAAAATAGATCCTGATACAAAAGAAGTTTTAAAATCAAATAAATTTCTCACCAGAGATCCTCGTGAGGTTGAAAGAAAGAAACCAGGACAACCTAAAGCTAGGAAAAGATTCCAGTTTAGCAAACGTTAGTCCTTTTATTGTGTTTAGTATCTAAACCAGGGAGACTTCCATTTGAATCAGGAACTACTTCATGGTTGCCAAATAAAGAATGTAAACAAGTTAAAAAATGCCAAGGACA
>DAOUOU010000146.1 GCA_030626465.1 Bacteroidales bacterium | reverse complement strand
CATTATATCCAGTTCAGTTTTTTCATTTTTTTTATTATCCAGTTCTTTGCCCTCAGATACTGTGTTTTTGATGTACTTTCATCGATATTCAACTTTTCTGCAATTTCTTTATGTTTGAAACCTTCAATAGCATAGAGATTAAAAATCATTCTGTAACCATCAGGCATTGTTTTTAATAGTTCGTAAAGTTCTTTAACCTCAAGTTCCTTGTGAGGAGTAAGGTTAAATTGCATTTCAATGTCCTGAACAGTATCAATCTCTTCGTGGTAATAATGCTTTTTCTCTTTATGAAAGTGCGTTATAGCAGTGTTTACCACAATTTTTTTCATCCAGTTTTCAAAATGTCCTTTTCCTGCATATTCCTTAATACTTTTCAGTATTTTGAAAAAACTATCCTGTAAGATATCTTCGGCTTCACTTTTATCAGCTACATATCGCATACAAACCGAAAGAAGCATGGGAGCATAATGATTATATAAATCTATCTGTTCTTTTCTTTTGTCTTTGATGCAACCGTCGATAATCTTTTCAAGATTGAACATTAACTCCAGATTAATTACTAATTATTACAAAAAAAAGTTGCACGCTTTCCTGTTAATAAAAACAGGAATAAAAAAAATACGTAAATATCAATGCTTTCAGGAAGTGAAGGTAAGGAATATCATCATTTGAAATAATAAAAATCTTTAAAGGTCAGTTTTATTCAGGTAATGTATGAATTTTAATAACAGTATATACAGGATAAATTATTGTAAAGGAGTGAATTTATGCAAATTATCCATGTGAAGTATGATGCGCCATCTTATCTGAAGAGTTGAATTATTATCAATTAATAAAATATCTTCAATTAATTATACTTATCTTTGCGGTCGATTTAAGAATTTGTGATCTAATTAAAATGGAATAACCGGTTCTATTCCACATGAAGACCTCCTTTTTAAATCATTTAAATATTTAAAAGAACCGCATGGAAATAAATGATCCCTTTGCAAATTATTAATCAATAACCATAAGCGATATACAAACAACAAGAAAGGATTTATTAACTAACATACTTTTATATCATGAACATTTATGTAGGCAACCTGAGTTTTAAGGTTGAAGAATCAGAATTATCAAAACTTTTTGAAGAATACGGTGAAGTATCATCTGTAAAAATCATTACTGATAAGTACAGTGGTCGAAGCAAAGGATTTGCTTTTGTTGCTATGGACAAAGATGATGAAGCTAAAAATGCAATAAGCGAATTAAATGGTGTTACGGTTGACAACAGGGAAATTGTAGTAAACGAAGCAAGGCCGAGACGGGATAATTTTTCTCGTTAGAAAATGAATAAAGATTTAAGATAATGCCAAAAGGAAAAGTAAAATGGTATAACGATACCAAAGGATTCGGATTTATTGAATCTGAAAGTAATGAAGATATTTTTGTACATCGCACTGGGATATCTGAAGGCACATATGCTCTTAAAGAAGGACAAGAAGTTGAGTTTGAAATTCGTGAAGGCGAAAAGGGATTGGTAGCATTCAATGTTAAGGCGTTGAATTAAGCTCTAGGAAAAGAATCTTTTTGTCGAATAAATGTAAATTCGACATTTTATTCTTTATTGAAACACAAGTATATTTTACACTCTGGACAAGCTTTTCGGAGCGATCAGGGTTTGTATTACTGTCATCTCAAAAGTATTTGACCTGAACAAATTTATAAGGTAGTCCATACTATTGCTTGTATGGACATGACTTTATATTCTTATGTGTCAACTGGGATATTACACAACAAATCACTTGTTCATTTGATCACGGACTAAGCTAATTCGGTGTCATAATAAACTGCATCGGGACTTCGATCATCTCAGCGAAATCTTCTCCTGCTTCAAGCATGTCATCATCATCTTCTGAAAAATACCAATAGATTTTAATATTGTATCCCTTTTTAATATACTCATTGGTAAGCATTAAAATATCGGCAATAAATTTAGCTGCTGCAGAATTGAAATATGCAAGTTTAAAATTTACTTTTAACGCTTTTTCTGCACGCTGAGAATCCGCTTCATTAAAAGATTCATTTAAATATGTTCTTAATTTTTGTGTTACAAGCTGTTCTAAATTCCTGATATTCTCAGGCAGGCATTTTCCACTTAATTCAAGAATTCCTTTCTCATCATCAAGAATGATTTCCGGAGTTTTTTCAGTTCTGTGTATTTCAATAACTTTCATTAGTAAGCTTTTTGCGTGTGTGACTTTAACTATATAATGTATTAAAAACTATCAACGATTGTGGTATATTTCAAATCTCTGACTTTTTTATTAGAAATCCAGAAGATATGCACTTTAATTATTCACGAAAACACTTCATGTCATGAACTGATATGCCCGGGCCATTTCCTGTTCAGATCGGTTTAACTTCTCTTCCTGTCTTAAACAAACTAAAGATCGCTATAAACCGTTTTGCAGTTCACAAATTCTTTGATTCCTTCCATAGCAAGTTCTCTTCCATAGCCCGAGTGTTTCGTGCCCCCAAACGGCAGACGCGGATCGGATTTTACTGAGGCATTCATAAATACTGCCCCATCATCAAATTGTGGAATTATACGTTCTGCTTCTTGCATGTTGTTAGTAAAGACTGATACTCCCAGACCATAATTCGACTGGTTGGCAAGTAGTATTGCTTCTTCCGTATTCTTTGCAACGATTACTGGCAGCACAGGACCAAATACCTCTTCTTCAAAAACCGGCATTCCTGGTTTTACATTCGTAAGTAGAGTGGGGGAGTAAAATGCATGTTTGTGTTTGCCACCAAACTCCAATACCGCTCCCATTTCAATGGATTTTGTAACCTGTGTGTGCACCAGTTCTGACTGTTTTTTGCTGGCTAAAGGTCCAAGATCAGTTTTTTCATCGAACGGATCTCCAACTTTCAGTCGGCGGATACGTATTTTAAGCATTTTGATATACTCTTCTGCAACCATTTCGTGAACAATAAATCGCTTTGCTGCAATACAGCTTTGTCCCCCATTTATCATCCTGGCTTGTACTCCTATCTCAACTGCCTTAACCAGGTCAGCATCTTTCAGTACAATAAACGCATTGCTTCCACCCAGTTCAAGCACAGTTTTTTTAATATGTTTCCCTGCCACCTCGGCTACACTTGCTCCGGCAATTTCGCTGCCGGTGAGTGTTACTGCTTTCACTACCTCGCTTTCAATAAGCTGCTTTACTTTTCCCGATCCAATCGCAAGTGATTGGAACACCTTTTCGGGAAAGCCTGCCATCCGGAAAATGTCATGTATTTTCATGGCACATTGCTGCACGTTGGAAGCATGTTTTAATAAGATTGTGTTACCGGCCATCAGGGTTGGCGATACAAACCGGAAAACCTGCCAGAAAGGAAAGTTCCACGGCATGATACCCAAAATGGTGCCAAGCGGATCATAACGGATATAACTTGTTTTTGCATCGGTGGATATAAACCTGGGTTGCAAAAATTGTTCAGCATTTTCGGAATAATACTTACAAACCCATGCACATTTATTAATTTCGCTGCGTGATTCTTTAATGGGTTTTCCCATTTCTATTGTTATGATGTGAGCTAGTCTTTCTTTTTCTTTGAGTAAAATATCTGAGGTATTGGTCATGAGTTTTGCACGCTCAGCAAGGGATGTCAGCTTCCAATTTTCAAATGCATTTTTTGAGTAACCAAGCACAGATTCTATCTGTTTGTCTGAAAGTTCGTCGCATTCGTAAACAATTGTATCAGTATAAGGATTGATGCTTTTAAGTTTCATCTATATAATGACTATTGGATTCAGTCTAAACTAACTAAATTCTTGTAATCTAAAAAAGATCAATAGTTGAATGCAAACGGGCAGGCTCAATCGAACGGATACTTCTACCAGGCAAAATCAGGTTAATAACGCGGTTGTCAGCAAGCTAGATCACTGCATGATAATTCCCAACGGATTTATGCGACAACCGCGTTACTGAAATCACTTACACATCAGATATCATCTTATCAAATTCCTCAACCGGCAATGCTTCTGAGGTCGAAAAGGAGATGCCGGTTAGTTTGCTTAACGCAATAGAAGCTTTCATTGCCTGTGCAGTTTCAGGAAAATCTGCAATAATTATCAGATCCTGCTCGCCAAGCAATGCATACATCGATGTCACCTCGCCGTTAAATCTTTTGATCTGATCAACGGCTTTTTTTGTTCTGTCGGGACTAATACCCTGAAATGCCGCAGACGAGTATTTCCCAAAAATAAAGAAGGTTTTCATTGTGTTTCTCCTAATGTATATTAATTATTTGAAATGGGAATGTGGAAGATTACTCTTAATCACCAGTGGAATTCAACAATAAAATTAAAGGATTATTTGCTAAAAGTCAATACAAATCGAAGTTAAAAAATCCATCACAGGGTGGCCATTTTTTCTTCCTTGCGATTGAATAATATGTTGAGATGATTTTAAAACCAGAAATAATAAAAAGGAAAACAAAAAATTATGTCAGTCTGCAATCAATCAATCAATATCAATATATCCTTTCAGATCATTTACATATTTTTCGAATGCAGCAATGCCTTTCCTGGTTATCTTGCATAAGGTTTGCGGTTTCTTTCCCTTAAAGGACTTATGAACAGTAATGTACCCTGCATTGGAAAGTTTGTCAATCTGAACGCTCAGGTTACCACCTGTAGCATTGGTTTTTTCTCTAATATACACAAACTCAGCTTCACCAATATTGATAAGCAAAGAAATTATGGCAAGTCTTAGTTGCGAGTGCAACAATGGGTCGAGTTTACTATACATCTGATTCTTTCTTGTTTTTTAGCATATAACCGGGAATCAGGTAGCCAACAATTATCAATACAAAGCATAGAAGCAGTAAGTACTCTAGTGACAAATAAAATGATATGATTGTTCCGACCCAATATAAGATTCCACCCGCAATCAAAGGTTTAAACTTCAGATTAATCCCTGACATGAAGACACAATTACCAACCAGTAAAAAAATAAGTGGAAAGATCTGGTAATTAAATTTTGCTATATAAACAAGAAAAATAAGGTAGCTGACACCAAATGTAACCCACAGAAAAACATTGATACGATCGAGATGGGTGAAGATCTTTTCACTTTTTGCCTGTTTGATGGAATAAATAGTTGCCGGTATGAATCCAAGCAGGACGATAAGCCAGGCCTGGTAAGGCTTTTCATAGTCGGTAAGTTTCAGTAATGCATAATGCAACAAGCATCCTGCCAAAACAGCATATCCCCATATGATAAAGTAATATGCCCTCTGTCTGATATTTCCTTTTGCAATTTCAATCATTTCTTGAATGATACTAATGCTGTCTTTAGGTGATAAATTGTTTGCAGTTTTCATGATGTTTGTATTATAAATATGTTACAAACATAAACATGTTTATAATATAAACCAAATAAATTAAAAAAAAAATCATGTAATTCGATAAATATTCTGAAAAACAAAAACCCCGGGATGTGTTCAACCCGGGGTTTCGGAATAATTCCTAATGATTAGAAAAAAACCGTGTTTAAGCTGTCTGGTAATAAGACTAAAGAAAGATGAAAATAGTTGCATGGATTAATATAATAGTCTAATATTTATTTTAAATAGCAGATAATGTTTATGTTATGAGCTTTGATCATAAGATAGATTAATACAGAGCAATAAATTCAGATGTTTAGCTTAGCTTTCCATTTCTTTAAACTCTCCGGCTATTTTGGTGTAGATATAGATCACCAAAACACCCAAAAAAGTATGGGCAGCAAGTGTATACATAATATATTCAGGGTATCCGTTCTTCTCGTAAATACCCATAAGGATAGTATATAAACCGCTTAGTAAAGCACCTATGAATGTTGCCAGAAAATTGGTTCCCATATAAAGGCCAGCTTTTTCTTTTGGTGCTATCCACATAATGTATTCCTGAATTCTAGGGGATGAGATCATTTCACCAATAGCAAAGAGGAAAATACCAAGGAAAACAAGACCATTAACAGAGGTTAAAGAAAATCCTAACAATATGAATCCTATTGCAGCAATAAAAAGTCCTAAGAGAAAAGAAGGGATTGCAGCTCTTTTCTCAAAAATCCGGGAAATAAATATCTGGAACATAACAATAATAAAGCCCGTATGTGATATGGCTTCGGCATTGATTTTCCAGATACCTTCCACTTCCCGTGCTATCAGTGCTTTTGTAACACCCTCACCGATAACTGATTTAACGCTCTCAAAAAGCGCTGCGGTGTCCATATAATCATTAATGTATACAGCAAGTACATTGAAAAATGCCCAGAAGGGAAGCCAGAAAAACACGCCCAGTAGTATAATAAAAGCCAGGAACTTACCATCTGAGAGGGCCTCACCCATGTCACGGAATTTCTTCTTGAGTGTTATTCCTTCTATTTCCCGCGGTGGTTCTTTATAAAAAAGAAGAGTAATTATAAACATAACACCTATGGCGATTGCAGCTGTATAGAAGACATAATCCCAGGAGAAAGCCCGTAATTTACCCATAACTATTGGTCCAAAAGATGCACCAAGATTCACCATCCAGTAAAATATACCGAATCCAAGAGTTTTATTTGTTCCATCAGTAGTTACCCTGACCGTAGCAGAAATCAGAGGCTTAAAAATTCCTGCAGCAAAGCCAATACTGAGCATAGCCAGTGCAATACCAGAAAAGGATTTTGTGATAATAAGAAGGAGAATGGAAGGCAAGTATGCCAGATATGCAATGATAAGAACCTTTTTAAAACCAAATTTATCGGCAAATGTACCTGAAAACAGTGGTATAAGATACGAGAATGCGAGGAAGATCATTTGAATAATTCCAAGATCACTTTTTGAATACCCTAATTGCCCCAGGTAAATTCCAAAACCCATGTAAATACCATAATAGGCAAATCTTTCAAGAATTTCAATTCCATTAGCTACCCAGAATACT
>DAOUOU010000143.1 GCA_030626465.1 Bacteroidales bacterium | reverse complement strand
TGAAGGCCATGTTGAATCATCATAATCTAACAGGGTAAGCTCAGTGTCAACAAACTCCAGATTCTTATAAAAATTCTCATCATATTTAAGTGGAATAGTGTGTTTCAGGAAAGAATTCAGTATTCCTTCTTCTTATGCAGATGATGGTCTGGTACTGCATCTGGGTCCTGTCGATGATATGGATATTGCTTATATAAACGGGAAGAAGATTGGAGAGATTTTAATAACGGGATTCTGGAATAAGGATAGAACATATGAAATTCCGTCGAATATTTTGAATCCTGATCGAAATCTATTGACCGTATTTGTTATTGACAATATGGGTGGGGGAGGAATTTACAGTTCTTCCGATGTATCAATAACAGGAAGTAAGACCAGGGAACATGTTGTACTAAATGGAGAGTGGAAATTTATGCCGGTGGCTGAACTGATAAATAATAAGATCCATTTTTACGATAAGGAGAAAACATACCTTAACAGGCCTGAATTGTTTATGGCAATGAATCAAAACACTCCTTCTTTATTGTTTAATGCCATGATCAATCCCATCATTCCCTTTACCATTATGGGTGTTATATGGGATCAGGGTGAATCCAACGTGGGAAGAGGTTTCGAATACAGGACATTGTTTCCGGTTATGATTGAATGTTGGCGCAAAGAATGGAACCAGGGTGATTTTCCTTTTTACTATGTTCAGATTGCACCATGGGAGTATGAAGAAGAAGTGCCAAGCTCGGCAGCGGAATTGCGAGAAGCACAATTATTAACCATGAGTATCCCAAATACAGGTATGGTGGTAACAACAGATATCGGCAGTTTGACAACTATTCATCCGGGAAATAAACAAGATGTTGGTAAACGACTTGCTTTATGGGCACTTGCCAGGGATTATGGATTTGATTCACTGGTTTATTCCGGTCCTCTGTACGACTCCTGTATGATTGATGGAAATAAGATTATAATCCATTTCAGTCATATTGAATCAGGGCTCCTGGCTAAGAATGGACCACTTACACATTTTGAAATTGCAGGCTCTGATCAAAAATATTATCCTGCGAGTGCTGAAATTGTTAATAATACTGTGGTTGTTACCTCTGAAAATGTCAGTAATCCTGCTGCAGTACGGTTTGGATGGAGTGCAATTGCTCAACCCAATCTCTTTAATGGTGCAGGCTTGCCAACTTCACCCTTTAGGACTGACAAATGGAAAAGGCTATCGGAATGATAAGCTGTATGATCCATGTTTTAAGCATGGCTGTATAATAATAGTAGAAGTTAAGGATTATTACTATTGTTATTATTTGATAATCAAAAATTTACGTACTACGGTACACTTATCCCCTGCTATATTCATAAAATAAATTCCTTCAGATAAGTCGCCTACATCGAAGGTGTGATGGCCCTGAGATTCAGAAATAATTTTGTGCATGGCTAACATTTTCCCGGAAAGATCTAAAATACTCACAGTAGACCTGTGCATTTCATCTGGATTCAATAGAAGGTTGATCTGTGAGTTGCATGGATTAGGAAAGAGCTGAACATGACTATCTAAGTGTAAGGAAGCCAAAGAAGAAGGAATACTGAAATTCAGCCAGTTTAAATTGAATCCGGCCGCTTTGATGTAAACACGCAACCTGTATTGTCCTTCCGGCAAAACTATTGATCGGTTTATTGTTTGCCAAACCTGCCATCCTCCGGTGACAGGCATCAAATATGTTCCAAGTGTAGTTTTGTTGTTTTCTTCATCAAAAAGCTGAAGCTCGACTGATCCTTGTTGATTAAGAGATGCTACTCTGAACGAAACCTGATAGGATTGACTGCCTTGAATATCAACAAGATAATCAAGGTAGTCGCCGGCATCCGTATAACCAATGTTTATTCCTCCTCCTGCATCGGTGGTTGTTTCAGTGCTAATTCCGGATTGATCATAATAGTCCTCGGCTTCTATTTTTCCGGGAATAGAATGCCTTGCCGGAAGATTATTTTTAACAAACAGAAGGTTAAAGCTCTCCAGTATTTGCAAATCAGCATTTTCTATGGAAGTTCCTGAGTAAGACAAAGTAATTGCATCATCATATGATACCTTGTTCTCAAGGCTTATTTCAATTATCTTATCAGCAATAGGACTTAATGCAAGTTCTTCAATATTCGAATGTTCTCCATTTGCTACCACTGCGAAATCTGTAACTTCAGCCGCCATTGGTAAGACGACATCCTTATTTAAAGTAAGAAATATCTTATAACCGGTTTTGTCAGTAATGGCTGATACAGCCTTAAATTCTATTCCGCTCGCTAACTCCGGATCATCAAATGCAAAATAACTCAGATTACAACCCCCATGATCTGTATAAAGCATTAAAGAGTGCACACCTTTCGGAAGGATAATATTCTCAACAGAAAGTGAATCCCAGTTTACCCAGGCACCCGTAGAAGGAATATCTATTAATCCTGTAATGTCTACACTATCCAATTCGAAATGAATTTGAGTAAGTTCATTCTGACCGGCATATCGCAACGTGAGCTTATATGCTGCCATTGAATCGATATCTACTGTATACCTTATCCATTCGCCAGGGGCTGTCCACCCAACGTTAAAGCCGTTGCTGTTAACAGTATCATTACAAGCTTCTATATCCACGCCATCATTCCTGTAAGACCAGCCATTGTTCCATGTTCCACCATCGCTGATTCTCTGGTAATCCTCGTCGTAATAAGCTGCTCCCTGTCTTCCCATATCAAAATCTGTTGCATGAATTATACCGGGCAGCAATAACTCTGTAAACGGAACAGAATTAAAATTATTTACCTGCCTGGTATAAGCATCTATAACATCGCGGTTAATACGACAATTCTCAAGTTTTAAGTTTTCTGTCATTTCCATAAGAGCTCCTTTGGCAAATTCTACCGATGGTACAGGATATTGCTGAGGGTTATTCCAGTAGTCGAGCAGTTGTTGGTATTCATCAGTCTTGATTACGGTTACAGGACCTACTACAGAGCTGATCTTTTTTTCCGGCCAAAAGGCATAGCCAATGTTATGCTCTTCCATAAGTTCAATAAGCTCAGTAAACCAGACATTGGAGTTTTCACCTGTTTCCCCGAGCCAAAGGGGAACGTTATACTGGTTCCGCATATCAAGCATCCACTGAATAGAGCCTGTATTGTTCGTATTCCAGTATTTATGGAAGCTGATCACCAGATTATCATCCCATGGTCCGGGAAAACCGGTGTAATCATTAGCCCACCAGTTGCCCTCGGTTATCACCAGGTGGTTTGTATCTACAGTTCGTATGGAATCGGTTATCCGGATCATCAGATCCCAGAGGTCCCGGTTATTGTTATCGGAAAGAGCGGGCCATTTTGTTTCATTGATAAGATCGTACCCTCCCATCCATTGTTCGTCGGCATATCTGGCTGCAAGCGTTTTCCAAAGATCTGCAGTTCGGATTTTATTCTCTTCCGATTCCCAAAGAGATGGCTTTGCCGGATCATAATCGCATATGGCCGCATCATCGCCCTGTCCACCCGGAGCCGCATGCATATCGAGGATAAGGTACATTTCATTGGCTTTGCACCAGGCAAGCAAACTATCAACCATTTCAAATCCTGTTTCAATGTATTGGCCAACTGGTAACTCCTGCGGTGAGAAAAGATTATAGTGCATGGCGAGTCTGACAGAATTAAAGCCCCATCGAGCCAGTGAATCTATGTCGATCCGGCGAACATGATTGGCAAGCCATGCTGTGTAAAATGTATCGGTATTTTCCACACCGATCAGTTCCTCTATGGCAGCTCTTATCTCATGTTGAGCATTGGCAAAGCCTGAAGTTTCAAGCATATAACCTTCCTGTAGCATCCATCCTCCCAGACCAATACCCCTGAGAAACACTTCGGTACCTTCACCATTCACAATATCTTTGCCTTCGGTATGCAAATATCCTTGTGCCGAAGTATAAAGGTGCAGACAACATTGCAAGAGGAAAATCAACAATACTTGTTTCAATTTCTTTATATAAACCATATTCAATTATTATTTCTTAATCTAAATAGATCAGCTATTAGAATTTCAATTTTATAAGATAAAGATGTATCAGGAGGTAGATTGATTCCTGTTTGGCAGGAGTTTTCAGGCATTATGGGTTAAAATTACTGAATAATATATTTGAATCCAAATATCAGATCAAAGGCAGCGGGTACTACTGATCCAAAGACAATGTCAGTACGCAGACCAAGTGGTATGGCAAACATATCTCTGATTATTATAAAAGGCTATGAATCAAGCCGGGTGTAATGCGGCTTTGGTATTATAGTTTTACGATTCGCTCATTTACCAATTCTTCCGTATACTTCCTGAACTGATAGTAATAGGCTCCTTTTTTGGAATCGCTAGTATTCTTATCATTCAATCGTTCAAGAACTTTTAGGGAGAATATTTTTTTTCTGAAATTTCCCGGATCAATCTGACGTTGAAAGATTGCCTGGTATAGTGTTCGCAGTTGGAGGATTGTAAACTTACCTGGCAACAGATTAGCACCAATCAACTCATAACTTGCTTTTAACTTAAGTTTTTCATGGGCATATTTAACCATTTGATTGTGATCAAAAATCAGATTAGGCTGCCTATCAAATTTCCACCACCTTGCACCATGCTCTTCAACCAGATCTTTATCATGCTTATCTATTCTGATCATGGCATAAAAAGCGGTACTTATTACTCTTCCTCCTGGGTCTCGCTGGGGTTTTGAGAAAACATGAACCTGTTCAAGATAAATGTCTTTCAATCCTGTGATCTGGAATAAAACACGTTCAGCTGCCTTTTCAACAGTTTCATTTTCTGCTACCCATCCTCCCATCAAAGACCATTTTCCTTTCGCAGGCTCAAACTTTCTTTGCGATAAGAGCAATTTCAGTTTATCATC
This sequence comes from Bacteroidales bacterium, assembly GCA_030626465.1. GTDB lineage: Bacteria > Bacteroidota > Bacteroidia > Bacteroidales > UBA10428 > UBA10428. The sequence goes on along the minus strand of DAOUOU010000143.1, from coordinate 2,205 downwards.
CTCGTATCCAAATATAATACAATCAACTGCTACATGTTGCTTTGGATATTTGTATTGCGAGACAGGCATCTGACAGTTAAGTTTATAACAAAACAATAGGTTTTAATATTTTTGAAACTCACCTTGAAATTCAAGCCATTAGCATCATTTTCAGAATTCACTTATCAGTAACATCGAACTTCAATACACACAGTTGCATATATTTCTCACCAGGAATGAGTACCGTTGAAGGAAAATCCGGTTGATTGGGCGAATCTGGGAAATGTTGTGTCTCCAGGGCAAGACCGGCTCTGTATTTATAAAGTTTACCCGATTTTCCTGTCACAGAGCCATCCATGAAATTCCCGCTGTAAAATTGAATACCTGGTTCGCTGGTATAGATCTCAAGTACACGGCCCGATGATTCTTCCCATAATTTTACAGTAAATATGAGTGTATCTTCCGGGTTTTTATTCAGTACCCAGTTGTGATCGTATCCAAGGCCATAGGTTAATTGTATATCAGGTATTTCAATATCACGACCAATTTGCTTAGCTGTTGTGAAATCAAACGGAGTATCTGCAACGGGAAGCAGTTCACCGGTTGGTATAAGCGTATTGTCAACAGGAATATAATAATCAGCATTTATCTGAAGAAAATGATCCAGAATGGTAGTATCTCCCTCACCTTTTAAATTGAAATAACTGTGGTGCGACAAGTTTATCACGGTTCTTTTGTCAGTTTCAGCTTCGTATGCAATTTTCAGTTCATTGTCGTCTGTGAGTGTATAGGATTTTTTAACCTTAAGATTTCCAGGATAGCCTTCTTCACCATCCGGAGAGAGATAAGAGAAAGTTAAAGTATTTCCTTCCTTCCCGGCATCCCATACTCTTTTATCAAATCCCTTTTCTCCGCCATGCAATGTATTAAGTCCATCATTTTTGGATAAGTGGTACTCTTCACCATCAAGTGTAAATTTTGCCTTGCTGATTCGATTAGCAAAGCGACCAACGATACATCCCAGATACATACTTTCTTCGATGTACGGATCAATCTTATCGAATCCAAGCACTATGTCTTTAAAATCCCCGTCCTTATCAGGAGTATGAAGTGATACAATACGGGCTCCGTAATTGGTAAAATACGCTTTGATTCCATTATTATTTTCCAGTATGTACAGGGCGACTTTCTTTCCGTCAATAATTGTGTCAAACGCTTCTGGTTTTATTATATCTGTTAATGATTTGTCGCCATGTTTTTGCATGGTACAAGCAAAACATGCGATTGTAATCACAGCCGTAATCAGTTTTTTCATGGTACAATAATTTAATGGGTTAGTTCTTTTTCAATAAAGTTTCCTAGTTTGAGATAGTTATTATAAATCTCCCGGTACTTTTCAGCCTTGGCCGGATTGGGTTTATACTCTTTTTCAAATCCTCCTCCCATGGCGCTTTTAGCGCTTTCAAAACTTTCATGCACACCACCGGCCACAGAAGCGGCCATTGCCGAACCCAGTGCACAAGCCTGCTCAGATCGTGCTACCAGGATGGGTTTATTGAGAACATCAGCCATTACCTGCATGATATAATCAGACTTTTTTGCTACACCACCCAAAGCAATGATCCCATCAATTTTCACACCTTCCTGAATAAACCTCTCAACAATAGCTTTGGCACCGAAAGCGGTTGCTTCAACCAGGGCTTTGAAAACTCTGGGAGCATTTGAGCCTAATGAGAGACCGGCAATGGCAGCTTTGAGGTTTTGGTTTGCGTCAGGTGTTCGCCTGCCGTTCAGCCAGTCAAGAGCCAGCTCGCTGGTTTCCCCAATCGGGAGTTTACTTGCTTCTGCTGATAATTGCGGGATTAGCTGGTCAGAAATATCTTGCATTAATAAGTCTCGCGTAGTCGAATCAAGTTCTTTGGAGTGTTTTAGTAAATTCTCTACCGGCCATAGCAGTAATTCCTTAAACCATGCATATACATCGCCAAAAGCCGATTGCCCGGCCTCGAGTCCTATCATTCCGGGTATAATCGATCCGTCAACCTGACCGCAAATTCCCTGCACCAGATGATCGCCAATATCATTAACCGGAGCAGTGAGCATATCACAGGTTGATGTACCCATTACCTTGCAAAGATAATATGGCCTGATCTCTGCCCCGACAGCTCCCAGATGAGCATCAAAAGCACCCACTCCGATGATAACGTTTTCGCTCAACCCGAGTTT
>DAOUOU010000032.1 GCA_030626465.1 Bacteroidales bacterium | reverse complement strand
CAATCGAGGTTGCTAAAACATTCAGGTTATGGAAGATCTTTTTTGTTAATAAGGTTGTTTATCAGGTAACGGAACATGATGAAATTCTTCCATTACCTGATTTGGTAATCTACAATTCAACGTATTTCGATCATACTTTCAGATTTAAACTTACAAATGGTGAATTAAGAACCATGCTGGGATTTGATATATATTACAATACAAGTTTTAAAGGGTACGAATATTCACCTGCACTTTCTCAGTTTCATGTGCAGGAAAATGAGTACATAGGAAATTATCCTGTCATGGATGCATTTTTGAATATTAAACTGAAAAGAACCCGGTTCTTTCTGAAACTACAGCACTTCAGTAGCGATTGGTTCGAACGAAGATATTATTCGGCCATTCGTTATCCCTACAATCAATTTGCCTTTAAATTTGGATTATCATGGACATTCTATGATTGATGCTTCCTCTGGTTGTTTCCTGAATTTGTTTAATTTGATCCATTCGAAATGAGAGCAAAAAAATACATTACTCTTTTACTTGTACTGATATTGGCATTATCATGTAAAAGGGTTTCAAATTCAGACCATAGTGTTGATCATCGGTCTAAACTTAAACAGGTTGTTGACCGCGGAGTATTAAGGGTAGTAACTGATTTTAATTCAACGAGCTATTTTATTTACCGTGGACAACCTATGGGGTATCAATATGAATTGTTACAGGAATTAGCAGACTATCTTGGTGTAGAACTGGAAGTGCATGCAAACAATAGTCTTACGGAGAAATTCGAGCTACTTCAAAATGGCGAAGTAGATCTGATTGCAGTGAACCTGACTATTACGAGAGAGCGTCGGGAAATAATGGATTTTACTGTTGCTCATGCACAAACGCGACAAGTACTCATACAACGCAAGCCTGATAACTGGAAAAAAATTAGCCACTCAAGGATTGAAGACAGCCTGATAAGAAGTCAGTTAGATCTTGCTTATAAAACTATTTACGTTCAAAGTAATTCTTCGTATGCCAAAAGACTCTACCACCTTTCTGACGAGATTGGAGATAGCATTGATATCAGAGAAGTTGACGAAGGTGTTGAAAAATTGATAGAAAAAGTAGCAAGCGGACAAATAGATTATAGCGTATGCGATGAAAATGTAGCCAGAGTGAACGAAACATATTTTGAAAATATTGATATTTCCACACCAATAAGTTTTCCTCAGAATCTGGCATGGGCATTATCAAAAGACTCGGATGATCTGAAAGCAACTATTAATAACTGGCTTATCTATTTTAAGAATACCAGCAGATATGCGGTGATATATCATAAGTATTTCAGAAATAAACGTTCTGCGGAAATTATCGAAAGTGATTATTATGCCAGTACTTCAGGAAAAATTTCACCTTACGATGCTCTGATCAAACAATATAGTGAAGAAATCGGGTGGGATTGGCGTTTGATTGCATCTATGGTTTACCAGGAATCAAGATTTAATCCACAGGCAAAATCCTGGGCAGGAGCTTTCGGATTGATGCAGCTTATGCCTACAACAGCCCAGAGATTTGGAGTCAAACCTGATTCTCCTCACGCTCAACATATCAGAGCCGGTATAATGTTTATAAAATGGCTTAATGAACGATTATCAATGATCAAGGATTTTGAGGAACGTAAGAAATTTATACTTGCCTCTTACAATGTTGGGCTTGGACATGTGCTTGATGCCAGGGCATTGGCTGTAAAAAACGGATACGATCCGAATATTTGGGTTGACAGTGTTGATCAATTCATCATAAACAAATCCGATCCGAAATATTATACAGATCCGGTTGTGAAATATGGGTATTGCCGTGGTACAGAAACTTTTAATTATGTTGTCAGTATTTTTGAAAGATATGAGCATTACAAAAACCTTGTCATTCCATAGTAAACACATTCGTTTTTCTTCCTGTTAAAAACTAATTCCGGTATTTTTTCTTTCAATGCGCCTGAGGATTTCAATGAATTCAGATAATATCATTGCAGTTGCACCCCATACTGTTTCTCCTTCAATCGCATAATAAGGAATTGTAAACGAATAATTATCAATAGATATCTTTTTTTTCCGAACCAGATTCTTATCCTGTAAAGCCTTAAGACTACAATACAATATGTAGTCTACTTCCTGATTGTCTAAATTGAAATGTATTTTTTCTGTGAAGGGATAATAAAACACGAAAGGGTGTACCATAATTTGACTAAGCGGAACATACAAAGGTGTAAGTTTACCAAGAAAATTTTCCAGTGAGAGTATAATCCCGATTTCTTCATAACTTTCTCTTATAGCTGTTTGGACCAGAGATGTGTCATTTGGCTCTTCTTTTCCTCCGGGCAGACTGACCTGGCCGCTATGATGGCCATTGTATGTAGTTCTTTTGGTTAATAGTATCTCATTTTGACCTGGACCGCAAAGTATAATAATACAGACTGACGCATTCTGATCAATTGTATGAATTGATCGTAATGACTTGTTCTCCGGGGCCATCTTCAATTGAGTTTTTAGTCCCGGAAGTTCTGATGATAATTCTTCTTTTAAGGCAGCAGGCAAATTCATTTAAAACTAATCGAATCGTAAGGTTTTTACCGGATCAATTTGCAGAATAATTAGCGCAGGAAGAAACATTGCTAGAAAGATAAAGATCAGACTTCCAATATTTGTGAATATGAATATCCCTGGAGTTAGATTTATAGGAACATAATCTATAAAATAGGATGCCTGATCGAGTTTGATAAACTGAAATTTATCTTGGGCAATGGATAGGACCAATGCTATGATATTGCCAATAATTAATCCTTTGCTTATTAAAAAAAAAGACTGATAAAGAAATATTCTTTTCATCATCTGATTACTTGCTCCGACCGATTTAAAAATACCAATTGATTTCGTGCGATCGAGAATAAGGATGATTAAGCCAGAAATCATATTTACAATAGCTACTACAACCATCAACATCAAAATTACAAATACGTTCATATCAAGCAGGTTAAGCCATTGAAAAATTTGCGGATATTTGTCTATGATATTTATGATTCTTAATCTGGATCCATCTTCTAAAAAGTGAAATCCGGCAATTCCCCTTATCAGACCTGTAATATCATCAATGTGTTTGTAATCATCAATTAGTATTTCAAAACCGCTAATCTCATCATCTTCCCAATTATAAAGCTTTCTGATATGCCCAATATCAATCAGAATAAATTGTTCATCGAAATCCTCCAAATTGGTTTCAAAGATGCCACTTATCTTAAAACGTCTGGGTCTCGGACGTTCGCCAAAGAAAAACATTGGAAACTCATCACCCACATTCAGTTTTAATGTTGAGGCTAATTTCTTTGATACCAACACTTCATTTGTTCTTATTGAATCGTTAAGAATGAATGGTTTACCTTCAACCAGGTTTTCTTTGAAAAAACTCCAGTCAAATCCTGGTCCAACTCCTTTGGCAATAACTCCCTGATTTTCTATTCCAGCTTTGATAATTCCTGGTTTTGTAGCAAATACCTGAATATGTTTTACTCCGGGAATGTTTTGAATGGTTGGTAAAAAGTCTTGATCAGAGGAAATGGGTATGGACTCGAATGAATTGTTTGCATCAAAATTTACTATTTGGATATGGCTGCCAAATCCTACTACTTTGTTCCGAATTTCTTTCTTAAAACCTGTAACCACAGCTAATGAAATAATCATAACTGCAATGCTAAGAGATATGGAAAAAACAGATAACTGCACAATTGAACGCGACATCAATTTTTTACCTTCCTTATCAAAGGTAAAACGCTTTGCTATGAAATACTCGGTATTCAAATTTTTCAAGCATTGTAGAGTGCATAAAAGTAGTAATTTAGCCTTGCATTCACTATGTATCTTTTCATGAAAAATAAAATAATCCTGTCATTAGTGAGTATCATAGCTGCTATGGTAATTTTCCCTATACCTTCTTGTTCGATAGCCAAAAAAGAAAATACAATTGAACCTGGCGCATATCAGATTCTTCAGTATCATGATCTCTTGGCGGGAAAAAACGTCGGTATTGTGGCAAATCATACCTCAATTATTGAAAATGTACATCTGATAGATACACTTCAAAAAAGAGGCATAAGGATCCGTAAAATTTTCACTCCTGAGCATGGCTTCAAGGGTAAAGCTGATGCCGGAGCTTTAATCGATGATCAGGATACGGCAAAGTCTGTTGTTCCTGTTGTTTCGCTCTATGGAGCGAACATTCCAGTTGTTTCGCTCTATGGAGCGAAAAGGAAACCTTCAGAAGCAGATCTGAAAGACCTGGATATAATGGTTTTTGATCTGCAGGATGTCGGGGTAAGATTTTACACCTATTTGAGCACGCTTCACAACAACATGGAAGCCTGTGCTGAATTTGAAATACCTTTGCTAGTTCTCGATCGCCCTAATCCAAACGGATTTTATATTGATGGTCCTGTCTTAAAGGAAAAATATAAATCATTTATTGGTCTGCACCAGGTGCCGGTTGTTTATGGGATGACAATTGGTGAATATGCACTTATGATAAATGGTGAAGGCTGGTTAAAAGATTCCTCTCAATGCCAGCTTCATATCATAAAGTGTAAAAATTACAGCCATTCTGCTTATTACAATTTACCTGTGAATCCTTCACCAAATTTACGCGAAATGAGAGCCATCTATCTCTATCCTTCTTTGGCATTTTTCGAAGGGACAATAGTATCTGAGGGCCGGGGCACTGATTTTCCTTTTCTTGTAGCAGGGCATCCCGCTTATCCATATAAGAAATTCTCCTTTACTCCGATGAGAAAAGAAGGATCAAGCCTGAATCCAAAATTGAAGGATAGGATTTGTTATGGAATTGATCTTCAGGAAGTAAATATTGATTCTTTGAAACAGAGAAAAGAACTAAACCTGGATTATCTTTTTCACATGTATGATGCGCTTGACCGAAGGAATGATTTCTTTATTGAATACTTTAATTTGCTTGCCGGTACTGATGAATTGCAAAAGCAAATTCTTAACGGAATGAAGGAGTCTGATATTAGAAAATCGTGGACAAACGATTTAGATAAGTTTAAACAAATCAGGGTAAAGTATTTACTTTACTCCGATTTCGAATAGTAATTATTCTTATTTAGCCGTCGAATAATCAATCACTGATTTTTCTTCTGCCAATTTTCCGGGGTATTGCTTTAATCCTTCCTCAAGGCATTTCATAGCAATTTTGAGTTGATTCTGATTTATTACGTAAGCAATACGGATTTCTTGTTTTCCTAAGCCACCTTCGGTATAAAAGCCTGCACCCGGGGCAAACATAACAGTATTCCCCTCGTATTCAAAGTCGCTCAACAACCACATAGCGAATTTTTCTGCGTCATCGACAGGTAATTTTGCCATAACATAAAAAGCTCCTTTAGGTTTTGTGCAGAAAACACCCGGGATGTTGTTTAAGACTTCTATCAAATAATTTCTTCTGGACAAGTATTCATTGTATGCCCCGTTCATATATTCTTTGGATGAGTCAATAGCAGCCTCACCAGCGATTTGACCTACATAAGGAGGACTCAAACGAGCCTGACAAAATTTTAATGCAGTATCACGCAGGTGCTGATTTTTTGTGATCAGAGCCCCGGTTCTCAGACCTGTAGCACTATAACGTTTTGATAATGAATCAATCAGTATAGCATGTTGTTCCAGGCCTTCCAGTTGCATAATAGAAATAAACTCTTCACCGTCATATACAAATTCACGATATACTTCATCGGAGAGAAGGTATAGATCGTACTTTAAAACAAGTTCTCTTATCTGCTCTAATTCCTGTCGGCTGTATACATGACCGGTAGGATTATTAGGATTACAAATGATGATACCTTTTGTTCTGTCTGTAATTTTCTTTTCAAAATCCGAGATCGGAGGAAGAATAAACCCGTCTTCAATATGTGAGGAGATTGCCACAACATTTACATCTGTTGAAGTCGCAAAACTATAGTAATTGGCATAAAATGGTTCGGGTACCAAAATTTCGTCATTTGCATTCAGGCACGTAAGAAGAGTTATTGTAATGGCTTCAGAACCACCAGTGGTAATTAAAATATCTTCATAGTTTACTTCAATACTATGGCGTTTGTAGTATTCAACCAGCTTTCTTCGTAATGATTCCATTCCGGCACTATGACTATATCCCAATACTTTTGCATCAAGATTTTTTATTGCCGCCAGGGCTTTATCAGAGGTGGGTATATCGGGCTGACCGATATTAAGACGTATAACATTTTTTCCTTGTTTTATAGCTTCTTCAGCGAGGGGTACTAATTTCCTGATAGGTGAATTGGGCATCAGTGTTCCTCTTTTTGAAATCCTTGGCATAATTTGAATTGTTTATGATTAAAAACAAACTCACAGATAAACATCTGTGAGTCACGATTATCTGTATGATGATTTATCTATTTTGCTGCCGCTCCTGTTTTTGGTTCAACTCTTCCTTTAAGGCGCAAAACTATGGGAGTTTCGGTAGCATTTGAATATACACTTACCGATTTTGAAAATTGTCCAATTCTTTTGGTGTCATATTTAGCTAAGATTGAAGCTGACTCTCCGGCATTTATCGGTTCTCTTGGCCATTCAGGAATAGTACATCCGCATGAACTGCGTACATTGCTCAATATCAAAGGTTCAGTCCCCGTGTTTGTAAAAACAAACTCAAATAATCCGTCTCCACCTTGCTTAATAATACGATAATCCGATTCTTTTTTTTCAAAATCAATGCCCGGCCCAAATACCGAATTGCTCTCTTTAATAGAAGGGGTCTGAGAACAACTGAGTGTAAATGTTACTACTACAAATAAAATACTTGTGATAATCTTTTTCATAGCAATGATTTTTTTCGATTAGCAAATTTAAAGATATTTTGTTAGAAAAGATATATTTCTTATTTTTCAATCAACAATCATGCAAAAGTCATCATTTAATACTTCTTGATAGTTACTGGAAAATCATCGATAATATATCTTTAAACGAAGTTTTGATAAAATAGTTCAATACTTTTTTATTGTAAGTATAATTTTTGCATAAATTCTATTTGTGGTTGTTAATTTATATTTTTACGCGATTTTTTACTATCATTTGCAGATTTAAGGAATAATAGAACATGGAAATTCCCAGTAAATACAATCCGCAGGGTACACAAGAGAAATGGTATGACTATTGGATGAAGAATAAGTTATTCAGATCAGTACCTGATGAAAGAGAACCATATACCATTGTGATTCCTCCTCCAAACGTTACGGGAATGTTGCACATGGGACATATGCTCAACAATACAATACAGGATATTTTGGTGCGCAGGGCAAGAATGATGGGGAAAAATGCTTGCTGGGTACCTGGTACAGATCATGCTTCCATTGCCACTGAAGCAAAGGTAGTGGCCAAATTATCGGAAGAGGGCATTGAAAAGCAAAAGTTATCACGTGAAGATTTTCTGAAACATGCATGGGAATGGAAGGATAAACATGGAGAAATAATTCTTGAACAACTTAAGAAACTTGGAGCTTCCTGCGATTGGGACCGGAACTGTTTTACTATGGATGAAAAGCTCTCTTCCAGTGTAATAAGCGTATTTATTGATTTGTACAAAAAAGGCTTTGTTTATAAAGGGGTACGCATGGTGAACTGGGATCCTCAGGCAAAAACAGCAGTCTCTGATGAAGAAGTGATCTATAGAGAGGAAAAATCGACGTTGTATTATGTAAGATATAAAGTTGAGAATGTTGATGATGAATGGTTAACGATAGCGACTACCCGGCCCGAAACAATATTGGGAGATACAGCAGTATGTGTTAATCCGAACGATAAAAGATTTAAGAAATTTTTAAGCAAACGGGTGCTGGTACCGCTTGTTGAAAGATCCGTACCTGTGATCACGGATGATTATGTGGACATGGAGTTTGGGACAGGATGCTTAAAAATAACTCCTGCTCATGATGAGAATGATTATAACATAGGATTAAAACATAATCTCGATACAATTAATATTTTTAATGAAGACGGCACATTAAATGCATCGGCAGAATTTTTTGTCGGAGAAGATCGATTTGAAGCCAGAAAAAAAATCATCCCGGAACTGAAGAAAGCAGGTCATCTCGTAAAAGATGAAGACTATGTAAACAAGGTGGGCTACTCAGAACGCACCGATGTGGTAATAGAACCTCGTCTTTCAGCGCAGTGGTTCATTAAAATGAAAGAACTGGCTAAGCCGGCTCTTGAAAATGTGATGAACGATACTATACGCTTCTATCCTCCGAAGTTTAAAAATCTCTACAAACACTGGATGGACAATGTGAAGGATTGGTGTATCAGCCGGCAGTTATGGTGGGGGCATCGTATACCTGTATATTATTTATCCGATGGAGATTTTGTAGTCGCAAAAACCATTGAAGAAGCTATAAAGCTGGCTCAACAAAAAACAGGGAATCCGGATCTGAGAGAAAAAGACCTGAAGCAAGACGAAGATGTACTGGATACATGGGTATCGTCCTGGTTATGGCCAATTTCTGTATTCGATGGAGTAAATAATCCCGATAACGAAGACATAAGCTATTACTATCCGACTTCGGATCTTGTGACAGCACCTGATATAATATTCTTCTGGGTAGCAAGAATGATTATTGCCGGTTACGAATTTCGAAAGGAGAAACCATTTGAAAACGTATATTTTACCGGCATGGTAAGGGATTCGCTCAGAAGAAAAATGTCAAAATCTCTGGGCAATTCACCTGATCCTCTTGAGCTTATCGAAAAATACGGAGCTGATGGTGTACGTGTGGGAATGTTGTTGTGTTCCCCTGCGGGTAACGATCTGTTATTCGATGAATCATTAACTGAGCAAGGCAGAAACTTTTGCAACAAACTATGGAATACTTTTCGCCTTATCAGAGGGTGGACTGTTGATGTTTCCGAAGCACAGCCGGAGGCTGCTGAGAAAGCTATTCATTGGTTTGAAGCAAAGCTTAATCAGACTCTTGAACTGGTAGATGATCAATTTTCAAAATTCCGGATAAGCGGTGCATTGATGGCAGTATATACACTTATAAAAGATGAGTTTTCAGGCTGGTATCTGGAAGCGATCAAACCGGCTTATCAAAGGCCAATCGATCAGAGCACGTATAAACAAACCCTCCTGTTTCTTGACAAACTGCTTAAACTGCTGCATCCGTTTATGCCCTTTATTTCCGAAGAAATCTATCAGCTTATCGTAGACCGGCCGGAAGGAGAAAGTATTATGATAAGCGAAATGCCAAAAGCTGTATCTTATGATAAAAAACTAATCAGGGAATTTGAAAAAACCAAAGAGATAATTGCTTCGATAAGAAATATTCGTCAGGGAAAAAACTTGCAGGTAAAAGAGACTGTAGATCTTGCTGTTGTTGCGGAAGAAAAGAGTTATAATAAAACAAACCTGACCATTGTTCAGAAGCTGGCAAATGTTAAAGAAATCACCTTTGTGGCAAAACCTGATGAAGGAGCCGTTACATTCATGGTGATGGTTACTCAGTATAGCGTTTCGCTTGGAACAATGATTGATGTTGAAGCCGAAAAGAAAAAGCTCGAGGAAGAATTAAAATACCAACAAGGATTTTTGAACTCTGTGATGAGAAAACTCGGCAATAAGAATTTTGTAAAGAATGCACCTGAAAAAGTAGTTACAATTGAACAGAAGAAAAAGACCGATGCAGAAAATAAGATAAAAACTCTTACTGATCGTCTTAAATCACTCTCGTAAGTAAGCGAGTGTTCCTGTTTAAAACTGCATTAAGGTGCTAACCTTATGATAATCCAGTTGTTTTCTTTCAAGCGATACTCAAACCGGTCATGCAGTCTGTTTTCCCGCCCCTGCCAGAACTCAAACAGGTCGGGCACAAGCCGGTAGCCACCCCAGTTTGGTGGCCGGGGAACGGACTTCTTTTTAAACTGTTGTTTGTATTTGTTTTCTAATGCTATCAGGTATTCCCTGGAAGGAATTTCTTCGCTTTGAGGTGATGCCCAGGCAGCAATACGACTTCCTTCGGGCCTGCTGTTGAAATACCTGTCTGATTCTGCTCCTGATACTTTCTCAATTTTTCCTTCTATTCTGACCTGTCTTTCCATGCTATGCCAGGGGAACAATAGTGAACCAAAAGGATTCCTGCCTATCTGCCTTCCTTTTCTGCTGTTGTAGTTTGTGAAAAATGCGAATCCTTTCCTGCTATAATCTTTTAAGAGCACTGTTCGGGCAGAAGGTCTGCCAGATCCTGATGCTGTGGCCAGTATTATAACATTTGGCTCCCGGATACCTTCATTTATCGCATCTTTAAACCAGGCATCAAATTGTTCAAACGGATCCTTTTTAAGTTCACCTTCGAACAGTTTTCCTTTTCCATAATCTTTTATGAAATTATGCAGCGCAGACATAGCTATTCAATTCTTACTAAAAAACGGATAACAGAACACTATTGTTCGCTGGTGGCCAGATTGGCATGCTTAATACTGGCATTCAACTCAAAACCTATTAATAGTACAAGTGAATTAAAATTTAGCCATAACATCAAGGCAATTAGCGCTCCGATAGAGCCGAAAAACTTATTGAACTGTGCAAAATTGTTCACGAAATAAGAAAATCCAAGAGAGGCTATAACAGTAAGTATAGTAGCAAGGGTTGAACCGGCTGAAAAAAACCTCCACTTTGTTTTGCGCTGCGGAGCCAGGTAATACAGAAATGAAATGCAAAAGAATGTCAGTCCAATAATCCCAAACCATTTACCGATCACAAAAAGGTAAAAAGTAAAGTCCTGTTGAATTAATCCGCTTGTGCTAAGATTTTCAATAAAAAGCTTACTAAAAAACATAACAAGCGTAGCCATCAGGACCAGGACATAAAATATAAACACCAGTACTATTGCTACCAGATGTTGAGTGTACCACGAACGTGTTTCAATGGTATGATAAGTTGCGTTAAAAGCTTCAATCATACCGTGAATTCCTTTCTGGGCGAAGAAGAGGCTGACCAGGAGACCGAAGAAAGGGAGCCCTCCCCTTTTCTGAAAGATTTCATTGAGGAATGATTCAATGGCGATATAAGAATTATCGGGCATAATTTCATTAAAAACTTCAAAAAGCTCCTGCTGAAAATTTGCTATTGGCAGATAGGGTATTAGAGCAAAAAGAAAAATAACTGCAGGACCGAAAGCTAACATAAAATTAAAGGCAATGGATGAAGCCCTGGTGTTCAGTGAACCTTTTTGAATGCCCCGGATAAAGAACCAGATAACGTCGTAAATTGGAACTTTGTCGAAACCAGGAAAGGTTACATGCCTTAGTCTCTCACCAAGTTGATGGATTTGCTGATTGAAAATACGGTATGTTCTTTCGTGCGAGGATTCCTTCATCGTTTGCTAAAAGTCAATGGCTTTGAGACTTAAATCAATGCTTCCTATTTGATGTGTAAGAGCACCAATTGAAATATAATCAACTCCACATTCTGCATAGTCGCGTATATTTTGAAGGGTAATCCCTCCTGAAGACTCTGTTTTATATTTATCACCAATAAGTTCAACTGCTTTCCTTGTATCATGAACAGAAAAATTATCCAGCATAATAAAATCAATACCACCAACTTCAAGTATTTGTTTTACATCATCAACGCTCCTTGCTTCTATTTCTATCTTCAGTTTCATCCCTTTCTTCTCAAGATACTCCCTGGTATTTAATATCGCCTTATCAATACCTCCTGCAAAATCGATATGATTGTCTTTTATCAGAATCATGTCAAAAAGCCCCATTCTGTGGTTCTCTCCTCCACCGTATTTTACTGCAGCCTTGTCCAGTAAACGCATTCCGGGAGTAGTTTTGCGGGTGTCCAAAACTTTTGTCTTCAAACCCGCCAGCTTTTCTACATACTGCCTGGTTTGTGTAGCAATACCACTCATGCGTTGCATAATATTTAAAACAAGTCTCTCTGCCTGTAATATGGTATGAATTTTTCCGTAAACGGAAAATGCTATATCATTGTTAAAGACCTTAGTACCATCACTGATCTTTTTTTCAAATACCAGTTTGTCGTCTAATTTTTTGAAAATTATTTCAGCTATTTCAATGCCCGCTATTACACTTTCTTCTTTCACTAATAGTTGAACTTTTCCTTTTGCGTCAGGAAGAATACATGATAAGGAAGTATGATCGCCATCTCCAATATCTTCAATAAGTGCAAGCGAAAGTAAGTCATCGATTAGTTTATTCAGCATATTCGTTCTCGATTCTTAATTGATGAATAAAAACTCTGGAATCGATTGTTTTTAATAAGAAAGTTATTCGGTAGGTATCTGAATTTGAGATATATCTTCCAATGGCATATTTAGAGGATTCTTTTCCACCTTCATGCAATATTTTAAACTGTTTGGGTGGATTTTTTGCAAAGAAGTCACGAAGTATTATTTCGGCCTGGGTTTTGCTGTAAATTTCCTCTTTCTTAAAAAAAGTAAGTTCAATGGTCTTATGAAAATATTGCGACAATTTTGAAGCATCACCTGCATTAAATGCAGCAATAATTTGTTCCGGGATCTCACCTGAAAAAGCTATTTGAGTCAAGAAGGCCCAACAGATTCCCATCAATATTTTTTTATGCATCACTTGGTAATTTATGGTTCAGGTAGAAAAATTTCAAAAATCAAACCAAAATAACGAAATATAAATATACAATCCTTTTTTCAAATAAAAGATTCGGCTATTTTATTGGCTGAAATGTTACAACTAAGAAATAATGCCAGGGTAAATTTGTTGAAAAAAAAATGAATTTAACCAGCGAATATTCTTAATATTAATGTGAGTTCCATAGATGAATAGTAATTCAAATTTTAGAAATACTGTGTGAAAACATATTCGCTTTGTGAATCCCTGCCTGTGCCGGCAGACAGCATAGTGGTTTCTGGCGCTGCACCGCCCACCGGCGAGACAGGGAACCATCAGGTTGCGCTGAGAAAATAATTGATTTATAGCCGGTGGTTTGTATGTTATTCGGATATAACAAAAAAGAATTTAAGGTTTTATTTCAGTTCGCGTTAATATGAAGAATTACCATGAAATTCATATTGTACAATATAGGCAAAACAGATATGTCCTATCTGAAACAAGGCATAGAAGATTACTGTAAAAGGGTCACTCATTTTATTGATTTTTCAATTGTTGATCTTCCCAATGCCAAAACGGGGCATAATATGCCTCCGGAAATTGTAAAGGAAAAGGAGGGAGAGATTATAACAAAGGCACTTTCAAAAAGCGATTTCATCGTTTTGCTTGATGAAAATGGATCAGAGTTTACTTCTCGAAAATTTGCCGGATGGTTGAATAATCTGATGAATCAGGGGTACAAACAGCTTGCATTTGTTAGTGGTGGGGCTTATGGATTCTCAGAGGATATTCATAAATTGGCCGGATACAAACTATCTCTTTCAAAAATGACATGGCCTCATCAGATGGTCCGGTTGCTATTTGTTGAACAATTATACAGAGCATGTACAATTTTAAAAGGAATGAATTATCATAACGATTAATTGTAATACTTCTCTGCCATGAGATCAATACGCTTGTTAGTTATTTCAGTGCTATTCATAGCAATTTCAATTGTTCTTGCCCGGTTTTCGGGGGTGTTTGAAAACAAATCGAGGTATGCCAAAACGCTTGAAAAGGCTCTTCATCAGAAGTGCGAACAGGTTACGGTCTATTTTAACAAGTTCGACAAACATGACAAAGATTACAATTTTGAGATCATAAAAAAACTGGATGATGAGGATGTACTATTGTTCAGGTATATTGAGAATCAACTTGTTTTCTGGTCTTCCAATGCAATTCCCGTGTACGAGATTTTTCCTGATAGCATATTCGCTCCCCGGATTATTAAGATATTCAACTCGTACTATCATGTTATATCGGCCGAGAAGGACTCTGTAAAAGACATAGGGCTGATAAGAATAAAGAGTCGCTATGTGTATGAAAATGATTTTCTTCATACAGGTTTCAATCCGGATTTTCACCTTCCTGAAGAAACAAGGATAAGCTTTCAGCCCGGGGATGGATATGATATTCATGACACAGATGGAGAATATTTATTTGGAATAAAAATACCTGAACAGAAAGGAGAGAATAATCTCCGTTCAATAATTGCCACAGTACTCATGTTATTAGGACTGAATGTATTTGGGTATTGTTTATATGTAACATTAAAGACTATTGTTGAGGACCGAAAGCGTATTCTGGCAGTTATTATGGTTATTTTTTCAATTTCCTTCTTAAGACTTACACAACTTGGTTTTGGCTTGACCATAAGTGGTTTTGCCTTGTTCGATCCTTTTGTTTTCGCCGACTCACTATTTGTTCCCAGTCTGGGTGATTTATTATTGAATTCATTTATCATTTTATTCTTTGCTGTTCTTATTTGCAGAGTAACAAGGATAACAGAGGAATCGGATAAAATATCAAAGGCCAGGCAAACATTACATTATACATTATATAATTTGCTTTCTCTGGCCTTCTTCGTTCATGCTCATTATTTTTTTAATAGCCTGATCTTTAATTCGAATATCTCTTTTCAACCCAATGAAATTGATCAGTTATCAATATATTCATTAATTTCTTTCCTGATTAACGGGATAAATTTTTATGCGCTTGGTATCATCCTTATCTGGGTAATACGGCACACGATAAGCTATAAGAGTATCCTTAAGAATTTACAGATTTTTATCATTACTTCGGCAATTGTATTCACAGGTTTATTTTTAACAGGTTACCCGGTCGATATCATCTCAATAATTTCTTATATACTGTTCTTCGGGTTATTTCTCTGGCTCTATTACAAAAAATACAATTTTTCAAGCTACTCCTTTCTAGTGGTGTTTGTGCTGTTTTTTTCAGTATACTCCCTTGTGTTCATTTTAAACAGGGCAGGACATAAGGAAGACATTATCCGATCTTCCCTTGTTTATAGTCTGGCTAATGAACACGACCCTGTTGCTGAATACCTGTTTGAAGATTTGAGCAAACAAATTGAAAGTGATACTTCCATATTTAATCGTCTTGATCATCATCGTATCGACATTGATAAGTTTTATGACTACCTGGATAAAAAATATTTCACAGGTTACTGGAATCAATACAATTTACAAATAACACTGTGTGGCCCCACAGACAGTGTATTAATTGAGATTCCTGATTTTCAGTGGTTTTACTGTTATGGCTTTTTTGATGACATTGTTAAGGAGGTTGGTTTGAGTTTGCCTGAATCACGTTTTTATTATCTGGATATTTACACAGGAAGAATCAGTTATATAGGTCGATTTCCCTATAAGATCAGGGAATACCCTTATGAGATTACTTTGTTCGTAGAGCTTGACTCAAAATTCACAAAAGACCTGCTTGGTTATCCTGAATTATTGCTTGATCAGAAATTTCAGCATGACAGGCTGATTGATAAATACTCGTACGCAAAATATTTCAAGGGCAAGCTTGTGGAACAAATTGGTGATTTTAGTTACAGTCTTAGTTCAGAGCTGTTTGGCAATATTGATTCTGAATTCAAGACTGTTAAACTTGATGATTATAAACATCTCCTGTATCGATCAGAGCCTGATAATTTAATTGCTTTGAGCCTGCCAACACCTAAATTCATCGATTTACTTATAGCATTTTCCTATTTGTTCCTGTTTTATTATCTGTGCCTGATACTGGCATTTACTGCCCGTAATCTGAATAATGCAGAAAATAAATTTCTTGTCAGTCTTCGAAGTAAAATCCAGTTTTCCATTATTTCAATTCTTCTTATTTCCCTGATACTTATAGCAGGAAGCACCATTTGGCTGAACATAAGAAGTTACAGACATAGCCAGGACAAGATATTGCATGAAAAAATTCACTCTGTCCTTATTGAACTAACACATAAACTGGAATTTGAGGATGAATTACGTCCGGACTGGCAAGCTGATAAGTACGATAACCTTAACCAGTTGTTGATTAAGTTTTCTGATGTTTTTTATACGGACATAAACCTGTACGACCCCAATGGACAATTGCTTGCAACTTCCCGGTCAGAGATATTCGAGAGGGGATTATTAGGTGAGAAAATGAATCCTATGGCTTATCATAAATTGCATAATGAAAAGCGTGCCCAGTTTATCCATCGTGAAAACATTAGTGAATTGTACTATTTATCAGCCTACGTGCCTTTTGAAAATAGCGAGGGCAAGCTGCTTGCCTACCTGAATTTACCCTATTTCACCAAGCAGAAGGAATTGCAATCGGCATTATCGGCTTTAATCGTTACAATTGTTAACATCTATGTTATTCTTATCCTGATAACTATTGTTATTACTATTATTATTTCTGACCAGATTACCAGACCATTGGAACTTCTTCAACTGCGTTTCAGAGAGTTGAAATTAGGCAGCAGGTTTGAACAAATTCATTACAAGAGGAAAGATGAAATTGCTAACCTCGTGGCTGAGTACAACAGGATGGTGGTTGAATTGCAGAGAAACATTGAACTGCTTACCCGGTCAGAGAGGGAATCTGCCTGGCGCGAGATGGCCAAGCAAATTGCTCACGAGATAAAGAATCCTCTCACGCCTATGCGATTAAGCGTTCAACAGCTTCGGAAATCATGGAATGGCAAGCGTGAAGACCAGGATGAGTATTTGGAAAATGTCACAAAAACACTTCTTGAGCAGATTGACAACCTCTCAACGATAGCAACGGAGTTTTCAAATTTTGCAAAGATGCCGACAGCGAAAATTGAGAAAGTTGACCTGATTGAGATACTGAAAAACACGGTTGATCTTTTTGAAGGAGCCACCAACTATAAGATATTTTTTACCTCATCTTTTCAATCAGCCGAAATTGATGCAGACAGGGAACAACTGTCGCGCCTGTTTCTTAACATCATAAAAAATGCCATCCAGTCGGTGCCCGACGATAAAATGGGCGAGATCAAAGTAAATGTTGAGAAAAGCAAGCGTGAAATAAAGGTTCATATATCCGACAACGGCAAAGGAATACCCGATGATATCAAGCAAAAACTGTTTATTCCTAATTTTACTACAAAAACCAGCGGGATGGGTTTGGGCCTGGCCATTGTGAAAAATATTCTGGATCAGTTGGGAGGCAACATTCGTTTTGAAACGAAATTAGGTGAAGGGACAACCTTCACACTTGTTTTCCCGTTAAATTCCGGAAAGGGTGAAAGCGAATAGTCTAAGCCAAAGGTTTTTATATACGATTTATTGTTAACATAATGTTTATTTACCCGTATATATTATTTATATATTTGAGAATTACTTATAAAACCCGGCCATTGAAGAGACTGTTATTCTATATTTTGCTTCTGCTTGCCTGTGCCGAGGCTTTACCACAACCTGAGCTCATAAGTGGTGTAGTAAACGACTATTTCAAAGTTACCGAGGTTTACGATACCCATATTGTGCTTGATCTGGGAGAGGATCTTACCGGCCGCCTTCAAGCGGGGGATAAGGTTGTCCTTATGCAGATGACTGGCGTAGATGTATATGTAGACACAACTTTTCCTAAACTGAATCTTTCTTATAGCTCCTTCAGGGAAGCAGGAAGATTTGAAATGCTGGCCGTAAAAAGTGTGAACAATGGAACAAGGGAGGTAGAATTTACAGTTACCATAGATGACTCCGAATATGCTGCGGGTGAAAAGATACAGCTGGTGAAGATCTATGAAGCCGAATATGCGACAGTTGATGGTACTTTAACAGCAGCAGACTGGGACGGAGACATAGGCGGTGTGCTTGCCATGGTAATATTTAAGAAACTTACACTGAATGCCAACATCGATGTGAGCAATAAAGGATTTTTGGGGGCGCAACCGGAACCGAATTTTGTGGGTGGCTGCCGCGAATTTGATCAGGTTGATACTTTTTATTTTGAATCTTCTGTTATGGGAGTTGCAGGCCGAAAGGGGGGAAGTATCAATGAAGTTACCTGGCCATATACCAAAGGGCCTGGCAGAAATGTAACCGGTGGCGGTGGAGGCCTTGGATACTTTGCCGGAGGAGGAGGTGGAAGCCATTGGGGAGATGGTGGCAGAGGAGGAGCACAAATCGATGGTTGTGTTACATTTAAATCTGCGAGTGGTGGTATCGGACTGACAAATTTATTTTACGGTTTCGACAGGGTCACCATGGGTGGGGGCGGAGGGTCGTCAACAGAAGACGCCACCTACTCTGCAACCAAAGGAGGAGATGGAGGAGGAATTGTGATACTAATGGTGGATACACTTGAAACTACAGGAGCCAGGAGTATCGTTAACACAGGGAAATCGGTTTCAGGTATTGCTACAGCCGGTGCAGGCGGAGGAGGTGGAGGCGGAAGTATATTAATGGATGTTAATGTTTACAATGTCAGTCTAACACTGGATGTTAGCGGTGGAGACGGGGGTTCTACGGGAGCTTCAAATATTACCGGGGCCGGCGGCGGCGGTGGCGGAGGTGT
>DAOUOU010000181.1 GCA_030626465.1 Bacteroidales bacterium | reverse complement strand
GATTTTTTAGAAAACTGGAAAAAGATATACAGTGATTCGGTGCCCTCAAACAGACGTATAAAAACTCCGTACACAAAAGGGCAAACGCTCACAACAGTGATCGACTTCTATATTGCATCGCCCAATATTTCTGTTGTGAACGTTAAGCCGCATGACATGGATTTTCTCTTTTCCGATCATCAACCCTTGCTAATATGTTTCATTTTGAATGATTAAGAATATGAGGAGATCAATAGTTTGCATAATCCTTGCCTGTTTTTTCGCAATTCCCTATGGTATGAAGGGACAAAGTTATGTGCCTTATACTTACAAGATGGCAATAAAAGATAGCACAAGGACCATGGAAGGTATACCGGGGCCCCATTATTTTCAAAACGGCTCAGATTATTCCATTGAGGTACGTTTTGATCCGAAAAGCGGTAAGTTAAAAGGGAAAGCGGATATTACATATTTTAATAACAGCAGGGATACCCTCAGGAAAATTGTTATTCGTTTGTATCAGAACATAGGAAAAAAAGGAGGAATACGGGATGAGCCATATAATGCCGAAGATATTCACAAAGGGGTTGCTATAACTGCACTACGGGTGAATAAGACAGACTTGTTAGAACAGCCACCATTCAGAACCAAGCTGGAAGGAACTAACCTGACTGCTTTTCTGACTGATCCGTTATCGCCGTACGATTCGTGCAAGATTGAGATAAAATGGTACTTCAGCATGCCATCTGTCCATGTTCATCGATTTGGGCAATACGGCGAAGGAAGTTATTTTGTTGCCTACTGGTATCCGCAAATTGCTGTTTATGATGATATTGATGGCTGGGATATGATGAACTACACCGGCACACATGAATTCTATAATGATTTCAGTAATTTTGATGTGAGAATCAGTGTTCCGAAAGGATTTATGGTATGGGCAACAGGCAATTGGAAAAATTCTGATGGAATACTTAACAAGCAGTTGTTGCAGCGACTTGAAAAAGCATATACTTCTGATGAGGTAGTTCAAATTATTAGAAAAGATGACTGGGAGAGAGGCAGGGTTCTCTGGAGAAAAGGATCTCAGACTTTTCATTTTCGAATGGAGAGAATTTCTGATTTTGCCTTTGCAGTCAGCAACAATTATTTATGGGATGCAACATCAGTAGTTGTTGATTCATCGTCTCAGAGAAGAGTCAGGATTTCGTCGGTCTATAATTCCGGATCCACAAATTTTAAAAATGTTGCTTCTATTGGTCGGCAGGTCATACAGCATTTTAGCTTTAACAGCTATGGCATACCCTTCCCGTTTCCCGGCATTACGATCTTCAATGGTGAGGGAGGCATGGAATACCCAATGATGGTGAACAATGGAGATATGTTTTTGAGAAACGGGACTGTATTTCTTACTATGCATGAAATTGCACACAGTTATTTTCCTTTTTTAGCGGGCATAAACGAAAGAAAACACTCATGGCTTGATGAAGGACTCACAACCTATCTGCCTATGGAAACAGAAGAAGCTCTTCATTCCAGTTATTATCCAATTGAGCTGATTGTTAGAAGGTATAATGCCCTGGCAGGTACGGAAACTGATGTACCTTTTTATCTTCCCTCTTACCAGACACGCGAAAATACCTACCAGTTCTATAGTTACATACGCTCCTCCATGGCTTTTAATATGCTTGAGGAATATATCGGAAGAGATGCTTTCAGAGCATCGATAAAAAAATTCATAGACATATGGCAATATAAGCATCCCACACCCTATGATTTTTTTGCCATTGTTAAAAGTCAGACGGTTCAGGATATTGACTGGTTCATCGATGAATGGTTTTATAAACAAGGATGGCCGGACCTTGCATTGGGCGTGGTCAACATTGATGCTGATACGGTCAGTGTTGAAATACTGAAAAAGGGATCATTCCCTGTTCCGATAATTCTTACTATTGAATATTCGGATGGAAGCACGGAGAGTATTAAGCGGAATATTGAAGTATGGAAAGATAGTGACAGGTATATTCACAAACATGCAACGCAGAAGGAAATCAGGAAGATTCGTCTGGACTACAAGAATATTCCCGATAAAGATCGTTCAAACAATTTTTATGAAAGAGACTAACTAAATCCACAATAAAATGAAGACACTTAAAAAAGCAGCCATAATTTTTCTGGCATTCATTTTTCTATTGTTAACAATTGCTATTGTTTTTTCTACACGGTTAAAAAACAGGAGTCTGCCTGATTATAATATGAATATTGAACTACAGGGACTGGAAGCAGAGGTAAAAGTATACAGAGATGAATACGGCATTCCTCATATTTATGCGAAAAACGAGCATGACTTGTATTTGGCTACCGGGTAT
Organism: Bacteroidales bacterium; assembly: GCA_030626465.1. Lineage (GTDB taxonomy): Bacteria > Bacteroidota > Bacteroidia > Bacteroidales > UBA10428 > UBA10428. The sequence goes on along the minus strand of DAOUOU010000181.1, from coordinate 2,995 downwards.
TTAATGGCACAGGACAGGCTCTGGCAGATGGATCTGCTCCGGAGAGTTACCCTTGGCCGCTTGTCGGAAATTTTTGGAGATAAGTACATCGAGATAGATTTACTCTTACGTTCTTTACGGTTTAGTGATAAATCGAAACAAATTATTCATAACAGCGAAGAAAAGCTCATTAAAACACTTGATGCTTACACGCAAGGTGTCAATTTCTATTTAGAAAAGAGCGAAGGCGATTTACCGATGGAATTCTTTTTGCTGGGATATCAGCCGGAGAGGTGGGAGAACTATCATACACTTAACCTGATTAGCTATATGGCCTGGGATCTGAAATCGGGGTGGAATGAGTTTGTTCTTGACAGAATAGCTCAGGTTGTTGACAGCACCCATTATTATGAGCTAATCCCTGAGATGAGATTCCACTCGGCATATTCTTTCGATAGGGACAAGACAGAACTGTTATCGGCAAATAAACTTACTGCTTTGTCTGAGTTGGAGAACCTTGGGGCAGGTATTTTCTCGGGCAGTAATGCCTGGGCAGTATCCGCAGCCAAGAGTAGTTCAGGAATACCTCTGTTGGCAAATGATATGCATCTTGCTCTAAACATCCCCGGAATATGGATGCAGATGCACCAGGTCATTGAAGGTGAACTGAATGTAACGGGACTGCTATTGCCAGGGCAACCTTTTTCAATTGTAGGACATAACGACTCTATTGCCTGGGGTATGACGAATACCTATGTGGATAATCTGGATTTTTATGAGGAAAAGATCAACCCTGAGGATTCAAATCAATACCTTTTCAATGGGGAGTGGAAGGATTTCAAAGTGAGCGAGGAAATGATCAAGAGTAAGGGAGGTACTAAGCACAAACGTTTTTACAGGTATAATCACAGAGGGCCGGTGGTTTCGGAAATTAAGAAGGTCAGCGACAGGGTATTAACAATTCGTTGGATAGGGGATGAAGAAAGTGACGAATTCAGAACTATTTATTATGTAAACCGTGCACAAAACTGGAATGAGTTCAAGGATGCCTTCAGATCATTCCGTTCCATAAGTCAGAATATTCTTTATGCTGACAGGGCCGGGAATATAGGCATATATTGTTGTGCCGGTATACCTGTCAGGAAGCGTGACAGGGCGTTAGCCATCTTGCCCGGATGGACAGATGAGTATGACTGGCAAGGACTGGTTCCCTTCGATGAACTTCCCTATGAGTACAATCCTGATCGCGGCTATGTTTCTGCAGCCAATAACCGACCTGTTGACAGCACTTATCCGCACCATATTGGCACATGGTATGCTCCTCCCTACAGGATAGGACGGATTCGAGAAATGCTGGAGTCAGAGGATAAATTATCAATAGAAGATTTCAGGCAGATGCAAAAGGACCAGCAATCAAAATTTGCCGAGACTTTTTTACATATGGTGCTCCCTGCTGTTGAAGGATACGATGATCGTAGCAAGCAAGAGCAGTTGGCACTGAATATTTTGCATGGCTGGGACTACAGCATGTTACCTGATAGAGCTGCACCCGCACTTTGTGAATTCTGGTCGTATTATTTTTTTGCAGGTACTTTCCAGGACGAGATGGGGGCGGAGTTGTTTAAGGATTACCTCAATGTACAGGGTTTGCCGGACCAGGCTTTTTACAACTTGATGAACAGGGCCGAATCGGTGTGGCTGGATGATATAAGCACTGCCACTAAGGAGGGTCTTGAAGAGATTGCCATACGGAGTTTTAGCAAGGCAATGAGAGAATTAGTGAACTCATATGGAGCCGATACTTCAGACTGGCATTGGGGTAATATGCATCGGATAACCCTGAAACATCCTCTTTCTGAAGTTGAAGCGCTGGACAAAATATTTAAGTTCAACAGGGGGCCCTATGTTGTCGGAGGAAGTTACCATACTGTTTCACCCTACCGCTACAGATTTTTTAAACCCGATCAGGTTTTCTGGGGTTCTTCGCACCGGAGCATATTTGATCTTTCTGATTGGGACAAAACCTGTTCAGTACTGCCTACGGGCAATTCGGGAATATGCTCAAGTGATCATTATTGCGACCAGACTGAGATGTATATTCATGGTGAATATCATATAGATTATTTTTCATTTGAAGAGGTGAAGAAACATTCGAAATACGAGATGGAGTTTATACCGGCGGAATGATGGAGTGTTGTCTTTCGTGCAATGGTGTACCCATGAAGAAAGAAGCTTATCGTAACGTGCTCTATACCTGTTTTTTCTGTTTTCTGCATTGGGCCAATACTTTCCTTTCACCCTGACGGGGTGAGACAAGTCAACGCCAAAAATAGCTTGCATCGTATTCAATCAAATCATATTGTTTGAAAAATTCCTCAACTTCTTCATGGTAGGAGATTTTTTTATGATGATCTTTCTGATTAACAATATATTGCTTTACTGTTTCCAGTTTAGAACTACTGGCTGAAAAGGCTCCATAACCTGCCTGCCAGGAAAATTTTAGGTTTCCGTCCTCGATTTCTTTGACCCATTTCGAAGATTGCTTTTTTACTTCTTCTACTACTTTAGCAAGTGAATAGTTTTTAGAAAGACGAAAAAGAACATGTAAATGATCAGAAACGGAATTAATTATGATGGCTGGGCTTTCATAGTTTTTCAATATACCAGCCAGATATCCATGTAAACGTTTTTCTCATCTTGTTTTTATGAATGGTAAACGGTTTTTTGTGCCAAAAGTAAGTTGCACATAAAGTTGCGATAGTGATTGTCCCATCGTAGATGATTTTGTATCAGGCCTTCAGCCTGAAGTTGTTAGTACTGTTTTATCCCCGGGGTGTTACCCCAGGTTGAATTCTGTCAGCCTTGCAGGCTGATTTTTCAACTAAATTAATTCTTCCAAAATATAATCGGTTTTTCTTGTTTCCCAAAATGAATGATGAAAAAGCCGAATCCCACAAAATCTTCAATAATACTTTTAGGGTGATGCAAGGCTTAAAACAAGCAGAATAATCTGTTC
>DAOUOU010000112.1 GCA_030626465.1 Bacteroidales bacterium | reverse complement strand
TCACGATCGTCTTCAGGCCGGGTTACATGAGGTAGAAAAACGATTTTCTTTTCTTTATGAGCATCTAACTCAAGAAGATCATTAACTAAACATGTCCAGGAGAGAATATATTCCTGTTTATCTTTTGTGTATAAAGAATAAAAACCCCCGGGCACCAGGGTTAGATACTCATCCGGCATTAGATCATATACCGCAAAAATATCAAGCTCTTCATTTGGCACAGGTAATTCAGGAAAACACAAATCGGCTGATTCATGTATTTTTTCTAAAGGGATTCTCAATTGATCCTTCAAATATGTAGTAGTCAGCTCATCACGGCTGAAAATAGTAGTTTTTGACAAACATCTCGCAGCAACTTTATTTCTGAAACCTTTAAATGGTCCTATTGATTGTCCAGCCAGAATGGTTATGAAAAATTTAGAATACCTATGAATTCTGAAGAGATCTGAAAGAACCATCCATTTTTTATAGTATTCACTAATATTATCGCCACCCAGAATAACAACCGAACCGATACCAAGCTTTTTAAAATATCGTGTATGGCTATAAAATTTCGCATACAATCTTATCGCTCTCCTGAGAAAAAAGGAATTATCAATAGAAGTGATTTTAAGGGGCAATAGGTTAATGACAACTCTTTTGTCTGAGAGGAGTTCATCGGGCAGAGCTTTAATTAATCGATTGTGATTGTCAGCACCATCGAGTTCAATCCAGAAAGTGATCTGAGTATTTACAGGAATATTTTTTACATAATACCAGATAAAATTAATAAGCATCATAAATGAGCCATTGTTATAAGTATTCTGTGCATGTAATATGGCAAGCTTAGTATGCATTGATTAATCTCTGGTCTGAAAGTAAATTCCTCTTTGTTTGAAAAACTTCTTAGCTGTTTTTATCCTGCTGACAATTGATTCATCTGAAATTTTAGGTGTTATTAAACGGGAGTCGGAACCTTCGGCATCGTAATATTTAATCATATGTACCCTATCAAAATAAACCTCATCAAATACCAGAAGTGTTTGATTAAACTCCTCATTTGTTTCCGTTGGAAAACCAACAATGATGTTAGTGGCAAGTTTGATTTCCGGAAGAACCTGCCGTATATCCTTTAAAGTCTCTATAACCTCTTCAATGGTATGTTGACGGTTCATTAATTCCAATAACCTGTTGCTGCCACTTTGGAAACAGCAGATTATCTCTTTAATTTTTCCGGATTTGGCAATATGTATTAAATCATCTTTGTATTTGATAATGAATTTAGGATGAATATGCTTTATTACCCAGTTGACCTTGTAATTGCAATCTACCACATTTAGTTTTGCGATTAGTTCAGGAAGACTGGTGTTTATATCCAGCCCATAGGAACCGACATCATCGCCTATAAATTCAAAATTTCGCTTGCCTTCCTCAATCAGTTTTTTATACTCATCTACAATCTCACTTATTTGCCGGCTAATTGGTTTTCCAATTACTTTTCGTTCTGCACAAAAGGAACAATTATTTGGACATCCAGCACTTACCCAAATAAAAGTAGTTTGATAGTTTTCTTTCTTTTTTCGGTGTAAATAACTATATATCTTATCACCTACCATGGCCGGAGATAAAGCCATTGATAATCTTTGTTTTAAAAACACCTCCGGACTGATAGTCTTGTAAATGTTCTTAGAGAGTATTGGTGTATTGCCGACTGGAATCTCTTTATATTTTATATTAAACTCAGGAAAAAAAGAATCAATCTCATTCATATTTTTTATTGCTATAGACCTGCCTCCCCATCTTTCCTTAAATTCTTTCGGTGCAGCTTCCATTAAGCAACCTAACACAATTGTTTCACCAGAAAACTTACCAAGTCTTTCTATAATATCAAACGACTCATCAATACGAACACGGTTAAGAGCACTGGCAAAAAAGATATTATAATCGGCATTTTTAGGAGACCCAGTAATCTTCCAGCCGTTTGAGAGAAAATAACGTTTTACCCTGTCTGCATCCAGAAGTCGTCTATTACAGCCATTGCATGAGATATATACCTGCTTTGTGTTGGAGGATGAAACAGTCATAAATTCAGAAATATGATGTATCAAATATAATGGAACTTCATCTCTTTTGGTAACTGTCTCATCTGCTAGATAATTTTGATCTTATTTTTCTGATAAAATTAAAATCACTTTTCTGGTATCTGAATATTTCCATTAGTCCTGTCTCAAATGTCCTGGCATAAACAAGAAGTAAAACGAAACAGCCACTAAAATAACTGATGTTAGTTGCCATTGCTGCACCTAATCCCTTGTATACAGGTATAAAAAGAAGATTCAGGATAATATTAAGAAACAAGGCCGGAATTAAAGCAATCATGGTCAGATGAGGTTTCCCCGTACCAATAAACTGACTATTAATGATTTTTAAAATTACAAAAAACAAGATACCTGGAAGAATGGTTCGGACAATAGGGACTGAAGGAGAATATCGTTCTCCAAAAAGAAAGCTGACAAGCTGTGGAGCAATAGCATATAAAATTATTGCAGCACCCAAAACAACAAGAATAGAAACACGCAGGGTTGAACAAACCTGCCTGGTAACAAGCTTTTGATTACCATGTGTGGCAGATTTTGTCATAAGTACAACACCAACGGCTATGGGAACCTGCCAGATGGTTTCGGCCAAATTTGCACCCAGAGAGTAATATCCAACTTCGGCTAAATCACACATACGCTTTAATAGCAGAATGTCAATTTTATGGTTTAGTCGGGTGACCAGAAAAGCCAGAGCATATAAGCTTCCATAACTAACCAGTGATTTTATAACCTTAAGAGGAGTTTTGCCGACTTTAAAAACCGGAAATGTAAAACGCGAAATTCTTAAGTAAATTGAGATGGTTAACAAATTAGAAATTATAATTGCCAGGAGAGCACCTCTGACATGCAACCTGAATAAACCAATGAGTATCACAATGGCCAAAAGATAAACAAGCTTTGGTATCCACTTTAATCGATTAAAATTTTCAATTTTCCCCCTTGCCAGATTATATCCCTGCATATACGATACTATAAATTCAAAGGGATTAATAAGACAAACCAGTAGAATAATTGAAAAAGAAAAATGATCGGTGCTCAGAAAGAAAAAAAAGAAGATGAGTGTTAGGGTAGATAAAACAGTTGAAAGAAGAAAAATATATCCAAGTGCTGAAAACACTTGTTCCTGATCAAATTTTTTCTTTCCCAGGTGTATGATCAGTGAGGAACGCATACCTAAAAAAGTAAAACTATAAACAATAGCGGTCAGAGCTGTTAACGTATTTAGCTTGCCTAACGCTTGTGGGCTTAGAAGTCGGGGAAGGATTATTCCGCTGATAACGACAAGACCAATAACAAAAATATTAGTGGAAAATATGCTCAGAATGTTGCCAAAAAATGATTTCTTATTCAAGGTTTAAGGCTTATTCAGGATTTGTAAAAATTGGTCTGCAATAGTTATATAGTTATGCATATTATCTATTTTCTGTCTGCCCTCCATTCCTAATTTTAATGATAACTTCCTGTTATCCAGTAGCTTGTTTATAGCATTAATAAACTCTTCCTTATTTGAAGCGTAAAGTAAAGAGTCTCCCCCGACACGTTTCACTTCCTCTACCGGAGTCGAAATAACTGCTTTAGATGCTCCCCAATAATCAAATAGTTTAATCGGGCAAGTTGAATGATTCAGCTCGTTAACCTTAAGAGGAAGTATGCCAAAAAGGCTTCGAAGCAGTATTCCAGGTGTTTTTAGATTTTCAATATTCCCATGAATATGAATATTTGGAATGGGGCTTGCCTTTGCCAAAAGTTCAGGATACAATGGTCCCTGACCGTAAATATTAAGTTCAATATCCGGAAATTGCTTAAATATTTCCAAAAGTAGATCGAAGTCGTACCAATCTCTCAGACTCCCAATAAAATTTACCTCATTCACAGGTAGCAACTTATTATCCTGCTTATTCAACTGTTCCAGAATTCGTGGATTAATTCCATTTGATATTAAAAAGGTATTGCTCTTTCGACGGCCTTTAAAATAATTGAATTGTCGATGACTGGTGCAGGTAACTGCAAATGAGAATCTGGCAAGAAGAGGTTTTAATATCAGCTTATAGACTATCCCTGCCGGGCTTTTGTCAACTAACTCCCAGTTATCAGTTACATCAAACACAAACTTTGTCTTTTTAAACTTGCAATAAATGCAGACTCCAAGCGACATCAGATGGTCACTGCTGATAACAACATAAGGTCTAAATTTCTTAATTGCACGAACATTAAGGAAATTCTCATAAATAAGTTCCACTAATGACTTACGCCATTTACTCATTCGATCAATGATCTGAATGTTTTTATGATAATTTCTCTTATTGACCTGTGCAAACCGGGTTGATTTTTCACTGCCTTTGTACCTGACCGGGTTCAGATAAATACAAGGATAACCTCTCTCAGCAATACTCGATGGAAGTTCCTGATCACGGTAAGGGTAATAATTCCAGTGAACAGGTGAAATGAATACTATGGATTTATCGTTTTCCAAATTGCTTTTGATAAAACTGAATGAACTTATGCGAGAGAATAAATTTTCTGTTTCTGATTCTGATTTTCATCTTATATGGTAACCTGTCGTAAAGATACCGGTTCATTTCATTAAGATGAAAAAGAAGTTTCTTAATTTCAACTTTCAGGATAAAGACAGGACTATATGCTTTCGATAGTGAATAATATTGAAACCGTTGTCCGGTTTTCCCTGCAATATAGTCTGCCTTTCGAATAGAATCGGCCGATAAATCGATTTTCCATTTTTCAATATTTGATGTAGAGATCTTTCCTGATAGATCAGGTTGCCATTGATTAAGAAACTCTGAAGCATATATGTTGTTGATCGCATTTTTCCGATATTCCGGATCCAATAACTCCGGCATATACTTTACTTTAAGAAAGTTACAGATTAATTTATACGTGCCTTCAGGATCTGAAACGAGGTCTTCATATCTAACCAGAAAAAATCTTTGAGGATTTTCAACAGTCAGTTTGCTTATTTGATTCACTGATTTTTTCCATTGCATCAGTATACCAGTTAAGCTTGGGGAAAAAACATCATGTTTGCTCATTGATGCAAGATTGGCTCTATAATCGCGAACCAGGTGTATGCATTTCGCACCGGGAAACACACGGGATATTTCTTTTGAATATAAGGAATTTAATGGCGTCTTATCACACAAACATCTGATCTCTTCTTTTGTAAATTCTGATTGATAATGATAATAGAACAGCTTGATGATCTCATGGAAAGATATCTGCATCTTCGATAGATTCTCAAATATATCTTTAATACCCTCCCAATCAAGCTTCCAGCTTTTTATGAAGTTTAGATTTTTAAAATCGCAGAAAATATTATTAAGATTTTTGACATCCCAGTGTTTTACATATCGATACTTAAAGTACAGGTGGATCATACTGGGATTCTCCAGTGGAATTATAATATTGGGGTGAACATCAAGTAAGGTGCGCAAAAGTGTAGTACCAGAACGTGGCCTGCCTAAAATAAAGAAAAATGGCAGTTTACGGATCTGATCTATTGTTGGGTTCTGTGGCATTGTAAGATAATTTTGCTCAAAATAATGCAGAGTAAAATTTAAGTAGTTTATTCGAAAAGATCTCAAACGAAAACTCACGAGAGTGTTCTATGCCTTTGTCAATAATAGTTTTAACCTTTTCAGGATTACAATTTATTATTTTTTCAATAGCATTCGTCAATTCAGTGACTGATTTTGAAGAGTATGTCCAGCCATTAATTTCATGCTTGACAACTTCATTCAGGCCTGGAACATTGGCAGCCAGAACCGGAACTCCACACGCCATGGCTTCAACGGCTACCATCCCCATAGGTTCAAAGTGTGATGGTATTACCAGAAGATCTATCGCTTTATAAAATTCTTCAATATTGGCCTTAAATCCAACAAACCTAATATTCGAATACTCTTGATTTTGTATAATTCTGATAAGTTTACCTTCTTCTGTTCCACTTCCTGCGATATAGAACGATAATTTTTTAATGGAATGAAAGTGTTTTGCAGCTTTAACAAACTCACGCCAACCTTTTCGTTTTTCAATCCTGCCTGCGAAAGCAATTTTGTATCTATTTCCAGCAGAATCTTTACCAGGTGAAAACCTGGCAAGATCAACAAAATTATATAGGACACTGGTCTTCTGTGGTGCTAAATGCAAACGGGTTGATAGTTCTTTTTTTGTTGCCTCTGAGCAGGCAATTATGCCATCTGCTTTTCTTTTAAGAATCCTTAGAAATAAAGAATATATCCGGGATTCAAATACATCGCCTTGTTCATGAATAATGTATTTTATATATGGAGAAGTCCGCTTCAATAAATAACCAAAAAAAATTGACCGGGGTAACTGACAATGAATAATCTCAATTTGTTTTTCCGAAATAATCCTTTCCAGAAATTTAAGAGGCCGAAGCGAATACTTTGATTTACTCTGAAAGCAAATAGCATTTGGATGATCAATTGTGTTTTCCGGAAATTTTTGCCGCAGGGCGATAGCATATATCTCTCTGTTCTTAGCGTTTTTTTCCATCAACCCTTTAACAACAGTTTGTGCCCCACCTATGGAGAAGTTATCTATCAGATATAGTATCTTCATTCTTGAATCAATTGGTTATAGGCTTCAACATAATGTTCCCAACTGATTGTATATCTTAGTTCACGAAGATATTGATCAGAAACTTTATATTTCTTTAAAAATTTATCCTGGTAATAGCCTTTAATGCTTGCAGCAATTTGTTCCGGATTCTCGAATGGAATATAATTCCCGTTTACATACTCACGAATCAGCCCTTTACTGCCACTAACCTTTGTTGTGAGTATATATAGTCCCGAAGATAATGCTTCTATCATAGCCAATGACATTCCCTCATCCCTGGAAGTGATAACTAACAGATGTACGTTCCTGTATTTGTCCCTAAGTTTTTCCTTGGATATCCAGCCGCAAAATTTCACCTTCTCCTCAAGATGGTAGGTTTTGATATACAACTGCATCTTTTCCCTTAGGGGACCATCTCCAATTATTTCAATTAAAAATGGAATTTCAGATTTTGTGAGTAAACGAACGGCCTTCAACATGGTGAAAGGGTCCTTCTGTCCACGAAGTCTTCCTGAAAATAAAATCCTGAACGTATCCATATCTTTTTCTTCTTCAGGAGGTGTGAAAAAATCAATATCACAACCATTAGGAATAATATGATTATTAAACCAATTTTTTCGGCTTGTAATCTTATTAAGGTCGTTCAGTCGTCGTTGTGAGAGAACAGTAATTTTTGATGCTTGAGAACAAATCCATTTTATAGGAAGATAAAAAATAAGGTGATACAGAAATAATTCTCTCGGACAAAACCAGGGAATATCCTGCCCGTGTGAAATGATATAATAAGGAATTTTATAAAACAACTTTACAGGAAGAGCTACAATCCCTGCAGGCATAGTAAAATGTGCCAGAATAAGATCTGTTTCTAAGTATAATTTATTCCTGCGGATATACCGAAAGGTCTTTATTGCCCAGGAAAACATTTCAATCGGATTCGATCGGTAGGTTTTTTTTCTTCTGGATTTTAGCCTGATCAGCTGAAGATTATTGATTTTTTCTGTTTCTTTTTCACCCTGAAACCAGGTCGTTATCACAGTAATCTCATGTCCGTAATCTATTAATCCTTCAGCCTGATACTTTGTGCATATACCCGCACCACCTCCTAAGGGTGGATATTCATAATTGAGGATTAACAGCTTCATTATATGATTCTGAGATTGGGTTATTGAGATAGCTTAATCATCAAGATTAATTTTTTTGTGGATGATATAGAGATTCCGTCCCTTTACCTCGTGATAAATCCGGCCAATATATTCGCCCAGAATCCATATCAGGATAAACAAAAAACCCATAAAAATAAAAATAACATCAACCAAAAACTTATATAGGTGATAGTATACATCATTTATAAGTATATCAGCAATCATATAAACCATAAACCCAAGTCCAATTAATATACTGATCACACCCAGAAACAATCCGATACGCAATGGAAGTCTGGAGAAACTGAAAAAACCATCCAATGCTAAACGAATTAACTGGTTGAAACTGTAACCGGCTTTTCCATTTTCTCTGTCAGGCCTGTTATAATCGACAAATGAAGACTTAAATCCAAGCCATGAAATCATACCCCGCAGGTAACGGGTACGCTCTCGCATATATTTAAGTTCCTCAAGAACCCTTCTGTCAATTAACCTGAAATCGCCAACATTTTTAGGAGCTGTGGACATCTTAAGCGATTTGACAATAAAATAGAATAACATAGAAAGCCAGCGTTTCAGAAAATGGTCATTGCGATAGTTTTTCCTTCGGGCATACACCACCAGAAAACCCTCTTCCCATTTGTTTATCAGTTCGGGTATTAGTTCCGGCGGATCTTGTAGGTCACCATCCATAGTGATAACAGCATCTGCTGTAGTATTGTCAAGTCCAGCCATTAAAGCAGCCTGGTGACCAAAATTGCGGGTTAAAGAAATCACTTTTATGGATGAATTCCTGGAAGCAAGATCCTCGACCATCTTCAAAGTTTTATCTGAACTGCCATCGTTTACAAAAATAATTTCCCAGCTGATCGAAATATTCTTCAGGACTTGTAAAAGCGTGTCGTTGAGTTTACTAAGATTTTTTTCTTCATTATACAATGGAATGACTATGCTTAGGTTTGGCATGAGATTAGTTTATTATCTTCGTGATAATCTAAAAATAATTTATAGCG
>DAOUOU010000222.1 GCA_030626465.1 Bacteroidales bacterium | reverse complement strand
TTAAGTAAAGACTTTATGGCTCAAGCTAAATTAGAGATAACAGAGCATGAGACCCAACAACTGCTTCAACTGGAGGGCCCCGTATCACTCACCGGTGCAGATTCCAAACTGAAAGACTATTGCCCAGTCTTATATCAAAAACTCACCAAGTTAGGGATGGAACTATGTATTCCGTTGACAACCAGAGACAAGCTACTAGGATTGGTTGCTCTCGGTAAGAAACTAACAGGGGCTGGCTATTCAACAGATGATTTGGAATTTATATCTACCCTGGCCAAGCAGGTCTTTAGCTCCCTGGAAAATGCCCGGTTAGTAAAAACCTTACAGAAAAGGGGCGAGGAGCTTGGCGAGAGGATCAAGGAACTCAATTGCATCTACAGTATTTCTAAACTTGATGAGGAAAGAGAAATTACTTTAGAGAAGATCTTTCAGGGAGTAGTTAATCTCATTCCTCCCGGCTGGCAGTATCCGGAAATCACATGCGCACGAATCGTCACATATAAAAAAGAATACAGCACTGATAACTTTAGAGAAACCGAATGGAAACAGACAAGTGACATCCTTGTGAAAGGCGAGAAAATCGGCACCTTAGAGGTTTACTACATGGAAGAAAAGCCAGAAATTGATGAGGGACCTTTTTTAAAGGAAGAGAGAAATCTTATCAACGGCATTGTCGAGCAATTGGGAAGAATCATTGAGCGCAAGCGATCGGAGGTGTCTCTGAAAGAAAGCGAAAAAAGTCTTAAAGAAGCTCAAGAAATTGCGTATTTGGGTCAATGGAAATTAGATCTGGTTTCGAATATTTTGTACTGGTCAGACGGAATTTACAGGATTTTTGAAATTGATCCTGATAAATTTGGTGTTTCATATGAAGCATTTCTTGATTCAGTGCATCCAGAAGACCGGGATTCTGTTAACAAGGCCTACACAAATTCAGTTAAAAATAAAACACCTTATAATATTGTTCATCGTTTGTTACTTAAAGATGGGACAATTAAATATGTAAATGAAATCTGTCGTACTGAATATGATCAAGAGGGGAATCCGTTATATTCATTTGGTACAGTTCAGGACATCACCGAGCTCATGCAGGCAGAAAAGAAAATAGAAGAGTATTCCAAGAACCTGGAACGTATGGTGGAAGAAAGAACCAGAGAACTCAATCGAGCCCTTTATGACACGGAAGCTTCAAGGGATAAAATCGATGGCATTCTCAAATCTGTTTCTGACGGATTGATCGTAACCGATATATACAACAGGATATTATTAATGAACTCTGCGGCGGAAGACCTGCTGGGTATTCGTTTCAGTGAGGTGATCGACCGGCCGATTGATTTTGCCATCGAAGAAAGTACCCTGCGTGAAAAGCTTATAGATATTCTTGGTAAGAAGGAAACCGGGTATCAGTTTGATTTTGAATTGCCGGGTGATGACCCGAAATATCCCCGATTCATGCTTGCCGGGACCTCGGTTATTCATGACAGGGAAGGAAAGGAAACCGGCATTATCACAATTTTCCACGATGTAACTCATGAGCGTGAAGTGGACAGGATGAAGACGGAGTTCCTCTCCACGGCTGCTCATGAACTCAGAACTCCTTTGACATCGATTCAGGGGTTTTCAGAAATACTGCAAACCAGAGAAGATCTCGATGAGGAAGAGAGAAAAAGGTTTTTATCATATATTAACAAACAGGCAGTAAATCTGGCAGAAATTGTAAACGATCTGTTGGATATATCTCGAATAGAGTCAGGACGGAAATATACTATTAACAAAGAAATATGTGATGCAGGCGAAGCTATTAACAAAATAATTCCATATTTTCAAGAAATCTCCTCAAAACACAAGTTCGAGGTGGTTTTACCTGATAAGCCCGTGAAGTTGTACGTAGATAAGGAAAAAGTGGAGCAGGTGCTCAAGAACATCCTCAGCAATGCGGTTAAGTATTCTCCGGAAGGCGGTGTAATCCGTGTGGTCGGGGAAGTATTTGAAGATTATTACCAGGTATCGGTTGAAGATCAGGGAATGGGGATGACACCTGCGCAAATAGAGAAGGTATTCGATAAATTTTACCGTGCCGATGCCTCCAACACAGCTATCACGGGTACTGGTCTGGGCATGAGCATTGTCAAGTATATAGTTGAAGCACATGGAGGAAAGGTGTTTATTGAGAGTGAGTTGGGGAAAGGAACGACGGTAAGATTTACAATACCATTGAAATCATAACATCAAAATAATTTAAAAAGGACACGTAAAATGAAGAAGATTCTCATAGTAGATGACCGGATTGAAATTAGAGAATTAATAGCTACGACTCTAAGGACAGAAGATTACCAGATTCTCGAGGCAAAAGCAGGGCAAGAAGCCATTGTGATTACGAAGGCAGAAAAACCTGACTTGATAATTATGGACATCATGATGCCGGGGGGAATCGATGGTCTGGAAGCAACAAGAATAATAAAGAATGACCCGGATACAAAAAATTGTAAAATAATTGTACTGAGTGCAAAAGGTCAGGAGATAGACAAGGAAAAAGGCGCAGAAGCCGGAGCTGATGACTATTTTGTCAAACCCTTCAGCCCTCTTGATTTGATTAAGAAGGTAGAAGAAGTTCTTGGATAGGTTTAGTAATTTGGAAATTGGTATGGATAAAAATGACGCACTGAACAGCTCTTCCAGTTCTGATCAATTAAAAAAATATGCAAAAGACCTTTCTGAAGTTTATAAATCTGAAAAAGAAAAAAGAAAAGAACTTGAAGCTTCCCATAAACAGCTTTTGGAATATGCCGATGCGCTGAATATTACTATTGCAGAGCTGAAAGATAGAAATAAAGAATTAAAGGATGCATATCTCGATACCGTTCTAAGGCTTGGTATTGCTGCTGAATATAAGGATAAAGAAACAGGTGACCATATTGCACGTATGAGCCATTTCAGTGTATTTATTGCAGAAAAAATTGGTTTGCCTGATAAAAATGTACAAAATATACTTTTTGCCTCTCCAATGCATGATGTGGGAAAAATTGGAATTCCAGATTCTATATTATTAAAAAAAGGAAAATTAACAAATAATGAATTTGAAATTATTAAAACCCATTGCACATTAGGAGCACGAATACTCTCAAATTCTAATTCCGAAATCTTGCAGCTTGCAGAATCAATTGCCTTAACCCATCACGAAAAATGGAATGGGAAAGGATATCATCAGGGACTTTCAGGAGAGGAAATTCCAATAGAAGGAAGAATCACTGCTTTGGCGGATGTTTTCGATGCACTCACCTCAAAAAGGCCCTATAAAGAGCTTTATCCTGTTGAGATAGCATGCAACATTATCAGAGAGGAACGAGGCAAACATTTTGATCCTGAACTGGTAGATGTATTTTTTGATAATTTAAATGAGATTATTAAAATACATACAACATTGAGAACCTTATAAAATTTATATATATTAAATAAATTAACACTTTTCAAGGTGAGTTGGTTATTCATGAATTCAAAAAAGAAAAAAGTTCTTGTTATAGATGACCAGTTAGAAATCCGTGAGCTCATTGATGTCACATTGCGTGGTACTGAATTTAATGTTCTTAAAGCCTCGGGAGGTAAGGAAGGCATTCAAATCGCCG
>DAOUOU010000022.1 GCA_030626465.1 Bacteroidales bacterium | reverse complement strand
CGCTTAAAGAAAAAATAAAGAAAAGTGGTATAAACAACAACAAATATCATATTGAAACGATTGATAGTTTTGCTCAAAAATATGTCAATGCTTTTTATTGTATAAATAATATTCCTGAACAAGATGACAGCAAAAATTATTTTCCTTTTATTATTCAAAAAGCAGCCAATCTGGTAAAAATAAAACCAATAAAAGATGTTATTAAATTAACCTATGCTGGATTATTTGTTGATGAATATCAGGATTGCACCATAGATCGACATCAATTCATATTGGCGTTATCAGAAATTCTTCCGATTTATATATTGGGTGATCCACTTCAAGGTATTTTTGATTTTAATGTAGGGGAATTAGTCAATTTTGAAACAGATTTAAATATTTTTGCAAATGCGCATTTTAAATTAACCGAACCATGGAGATGGAAAAAAACTAATCCGAAATTGGGTGATAGATTAAAAGAGATAAGAAGTAAATTAGAAAATGAAATAAATATAGATTTAAACCAATATGCTTCTGGCATTGAGATTTTACAAATTGTAGAAAATGATATTTATTCATGGGATAAAAAATACAATAAAAGAATAAGAGAGCTTTTAGATTCAGAGAGAAGTTTACTACTCATTTATCCTGTAAGTGAAAATATAAATGCAAGGAAAAATTTAGTAAAGACTTTTAAAAACAGATTTCATTTAGTTGAAGCAATGGATGGAAAAGATTTTTATAATTTTTCTAAAATTATTGATAATAGTGATTCGGCCTCTATTTATAATAAAATTCATGAAATTATTTACAATATATTTAATAAGTCAGAATTAAATAAATGGTTTAATGATAATGAGTTAAAAAATAAAAGGCAAGAAAAAGATAAAATAATAATAGTAGCTATAAAAGGCAATCTGGATAAGCTGAACCAAGAGATTTCTTTTATTCTTGTTTCTCAAACATTAAAACAAATAAAAAAAATACCAAATATTAAATGCTATCGTAAAGAACTGTTTTCCGATTTGTGCAAAGCACTTGAACAGGCAGAATACCAAAAGATATCAGTTTATAAAGCCATGAAAAATATTAGAAATGTAAAACGTAGAATGGGGAGAAAAATAAAAGGTAAATGTATTGGAACTACTTTGCTGACAAAAGGTCTGGAGTTTGATACTGTTGCGATTTTAAATGCTCACAAATTTAGCGACCCCAAAAACTTATATGTTGCTCTTACAAGGGCTTCCAGAAAATTGATTGTTTTTACAAGTAATAAAGTTTTATCACCATATACGAATTAAAAAAGCAAGTAACTCTATCATCAATTTGGACTGCGATACAAACTTTAAATAAAGTAAAAGCTCTTGAAGCAGAAATCGACCAGCTCGTTTACAAACTCTACGGTCTCATACCGGAAGAGATCAAAATCGTTGAAGGCAAATATAAAAACGCTGATTAAGCAGATAAAAGCACGGGACAGTTTTACGCAGTTCAACTCAATCCCCGACAGGACATATTTAAATACAAACGTTCTGTAATACCATATGGATATTGGCGAATATATCTTTGAGCATTACCAGGAAAACGAGGATTATTTTCAAGCGCAAAAAAAGAACCCGGTTATAATAAAGCCCTATCAGGCTCTATGGTGTAGATAATTTGATGAAATTAAAAAGAAGACGGTATAACAAATCGTTCCACCTGACATTTTTCCGCTGTCGCTCCAAAGTGCAGGTGAACTCAGTCGTTATGCTGCACCTGGAAGTACTCTGTGGGAGCATTTATATTTTTTTTGTTTTTCCGTATAATACGCTGTATATTAGCTACAATGCTGATATTGGGAATAGAATATATGTTAGCTGTTTAAAAAATGGAGAAAAAACATGGAAGAAATATTAAAATATCTTGGATGGCCTCATTTCACATTTCTATTTTTAGTTTTTTTTGTTCTTATTTTTAGACAGCATTTGGCAGCTCTTATCTCTCGAGTTACGTCCATTGATAAGAGTGGAATCAAAGCATCAACAACACCAGAGGCACAAAGAGAGGAACAAAAAAAAGAGGCTGTTCAAGAACTTCTTAATGCAATAGAAAGCTCAGTTGTTTTACAAGATATTGAAAGTCGAATTAAAGCGGATTTGGAAAAGCGAGGGTTGGAAACAAAAGGTGACTCCATTGCTATTCTCATAAAACATCTGGCTGCTACAAAAATATTGCTGGAGTTTGAACAAATTTATGGGTTGATATTTGGTAGTCAAATATTTCTTCTAAAGAAATTAAATGAAGTTGCTGTTCAAGGCAAGTCAAAGGAATTTGTGTTGTCGCATTTTAAGCATGTCCAAGAGTTGTATCCAAAACTGTTGGTATCTTGGACTCTCGAACAGTATTTATCTTTTTTGATGACCAGATTACTTGTTAAAATTAAGGGAAACAATTATCACATAACAAATTTAGGGATTGAATATCTAACTTGGATAGTACGTAATGGGAGGCGAGAAGATAATCCTTTATAAATTAGCTAACAATTCGCTCCACCTGACCGCAAAAACGCGCGGCGTTTTTGTTTCCTCGCTTCGCTTAGCGGCAGGTGAATTCTAACGTTAGTCGACAAAAGAAAGGAGTATGACATGAAATCAGAAAAATTATATCATATTATATTGCTGACTTTTTTCGGAATGATCGGAAGTATCTTGACAGGCTTTATATTTTTCAACAAATCAATTTTTATCCCTTCCGGAACAACTTTTCAGTTTGTTATGAGTGGATTATATGGTGCTTTATTCTTCAGCCTTTTAGAATATAAATCAGTTAGAGACCAAATCTTGGTAATGGCTATTATACTTATTCTGAATCTTGTTATATTTTCAGGTAAACTACTATCTATTGCTTATTTAATACGAGACATTTTTTTCTTAGGAAGTTTATTTTTATCTATTAAACTTTATTATCAATTCATAAAAAGAAATCCTAAACTAACATTTTATTTAAGAAGCTTTGTATTGGTTTTATTTTATGGATTATTAAATACAATGTTTGGTATTATTGTATTTATAATAAGTGCAAAAGCTGGATTTCCACCACTGGCATTTATTTATACTATTGCAAGATATGGTATATTGATTGGACTCGGTATTGGCTTAGGAATAGATTTTTATTTGCATAACAAAAAACTAATATTCAACCTGTTAAAAATTAAAACTGCCTAATCCGTTGTTCGAGCTGATGCCATCACATGTGCTGGTTTGCTGAAAAGTACATGGTTAAGGGAAGTGTATCGATGCATAACTCAACACCCAAACCTTTTAAATAACTTTTCTTACCATAAGGAGTTTTACCGGAATTGTAAAATCAATTTTGTTTATTTTTACCCGGTTATGAAACGTGGGATTTTTAAAAATATGAAGGTTTTGCCCAAAAAAACTGTGGAGCGCTTAAGTGAGTACAGGCGTTCTTTGTATAATTGTCTCAAGGAGGGTATGACCCATGTTTTTTCGCATGAGCTGGCCGACATGCATAATATAACAGCTGTTCAGGTTCGCCGCGATATAATGTTTATTGGCTACTCTACCTCTAATCGCCGGGGATACAATATACAGGAACTTATTCGTGTTATAGGCAATGTTATCGACCCTGAAGAGCAATTGAATGTGGCAGTGGTCGGATTAGGAAACCTGGGTAAAGCAGTATCGACATACTTTATCGGGAAGCGTCCAAAATTAAACCTTGCAGCCACTTTTGACCTGGATCCGAAAAAAATTAACAACAAAATAAACGGTATTACATGTTATTCAATTGAAAAACTTCGGGAAATTATAAAAAGTAAAGATATCTCTATTGCTATTCTGACAGTTCCGGTTTATTCTGCACAGAATATGGCAGAGGCACTGGTTCAGGCCGGTATTAAAGGTATTCTGAATTTCACCACGGTTAATCTTAGTGTACCTGATCCAATCTACCTGGAAGAATACGATATGATTACCTCCATCGAAAAAGTAGCTTATTTCGTCAAACATACGACTCAGAAAAAATAGACTCAAATGACACTTTCTTTCTGTTTTAGGTTTTCACTCAGCTCGCGTGCGAACCTTATGGCTTGTTATATAAGAAAGGTATCTTCCTAAAAAAAGTATACAGTTTTAACATTGCATTTCAACTCAACCTCTCAACTTCTCAACATTTTATTTGTCCAACAGTCCATAAAAATCTTCATTTAATCAACTCACCGATTCATCAATTCATCATCTCATCAACTTCTCAACATTTAATTTGTCCAACAGTCCATAAAAATCTTCATTTAATCAACTCACCAATTCATCAGTTCACCGATTCATCAGTTCACCAATTACACAGTTAAACAATTCAACAACCGGGCTAGTTCAACAATTTCCCCCCTCTTTTCTCAATTTCTTCTCTTAACAGCGCATTACTTACCAGTTCAGGATCGACGGTGAATACTGCCAGGGAGTCATTTTGAGATACTATCATTTTTTCAACTCCATCAACCTGAAAGATAATTTTATTGATAGATTTAAAAATAACAGTATCCTGCAGTCCGGCAAGCTTGTATTTATAGGTAACCAGGTTATTCATTTCAATAGTGATCGGTTCCTTCGATTTACCCCTTTTGTCCCCTGAACAGGAGAACAAAGAAGCAATGAGTATAATTACAATTCCCAGTTTTTTCATAGCTCTACTATTAGTAAGGTTACAAACCCAAAAATAAGATTCCAACTCCACTTAACAAAAGCATGGCACCCGCTATTGCATGTGTATAACGTTCAAGCTTATTCAATCTGACAAGATTTATGCCTTTCTGCAGTATTAAAACCATAGAAATCATAGTAACCAAAGTTACAATAGAAAATACCATTGATACAATAATGGCTTCTGAAATACTTCCCCGTTTTTCAATAGCCGGATAAATAATAACAGGTATTAACGGTTCACAGGGACCAAGCACAAAGATCACAAAGAGTACCCAGGGAGTGATGTTGGTTAATTTTTCAGCAGAATGCAGATGATCGTGTTCGTGGGAATGTACATGCCCGTGTTCGTGCACTACTCCTCCATTGTGAATATGCAGATGTTTATGAGGTTTTTGCTTGTAAGCGCGTGAAAGTCCCCAAAGCATATAGACAAAGCCAAACAGTGCAAATCCCCAGGCGGCCCAGTTGCCTCTGATCGATTCAATATCTGTAAGTCTGGTAACACCTATACCAAGCGCAATTCCAGCAAATCCTAAAGCCACTGAACTGGCCACATGTCCTAATCCGCATAGCACCGTGATGCTGATGGTTTTTTTCTGTTTCCAGTTTCTGGCTTTAGCCATAAAAACGAAGGGAATGTAATGATCCGGTCCTAATAAAGTATGTACAAACCCAACTGCCGCTCCCAAACCTGAAAAATAAATTATTTGTTCTGTAATCATGAAAAATATTATTCGTACGTGTATTTATAATAATGGATAATTTCTCCCTTTTCGTTGTATTTTATCTCGCCCGACAGTAAACCTGAAGAAGTGTAATTGAAATCAAAGACTCTGGTTTTAATTCCTGATGGCATATGTCTTTCTATCTGAACAAGATTATCTTTCTGGTCATAATTGTACCTTAAGTAGTACATCGTATTACCCTGCTTGGTGGTATATATTTCAGAATCTATTTTGTTGTCCTCATTACGATGAATGACTTTCTTATAATCGAGGTTGTTTTCGCCAATATAGATCCATTCTTCATTGATTAATCCGTTGTTGAGGTTGGAATAATAGAAGATAGTTTTCTGATTCACGCTATCGGGCGAAAACAGAATCCTTTCAATAACAGTATTATTCTGCCAATCGATCTCATATATTTTTTTAGAAATGATATATTCAAAGCTATTGTAAGAGGTTATTTCTGAGAGTTGTCCGGCTTCACTATATGTATAGTAGGTTTTCCCGATCAATTCCCCCAGGGGAGTAAATTCTACGTCTGACTGAGGAAGATGAATGGAATCGTATATAAATACTACAATAGATTGCCTGATCCCTTGTTCATCAAACATTACTTTTTCAATTGTTCTGCCTCGTTTATCATACTTTATTACCCTGTCTTTGTAACGATGTGCGCTTACATTTCCTTCCAGTATCTTGTATTTCCAGTCGTTACGCACTGCAACTCCTGCCATGGCAATTTGATTCAATTCATTTTTATACTTTTTCATATCGGCTGGTATCCTTGGGAATTGCTGTGAGCTTAAGGGCAATAGTATTGTTGAAGCAAGTAATAAGGACCAGATCAGTTTATGCATGTTTCATCAGTTTGTAAAATTACCTGTGATGGAAAATCTCTTTACAGTTGAAGCATCTGGTAAAATACGATCTGTAATGGTGACACGAAAATATAAAAAGTAACTCGCATTGCAATGGAAAATATTTGCTATCAGGCCCTGGTCATAACAAGTTTTCCGTGTTTAACACCTTTCAGGGCAATTAACTTATCCGACAGGTTGGTTAATTCATTTGCCAGGCCCTTTACGGCAATAGTTTCGAGACACAAATCATGATCGAGGTGTATATGCTGTGACGAAAGTATCAGGTTGTGATAATGGTGTTGGATTTCATTGGCTATTTTTGTAATATCATTTTTGTGATGATCATAAACAAGCACAATAGCTCCTGCAACTTCATTATTGCACATCCATTTTTTATCAACAGTATGTTGTTCTATTAAATGCCTGACGGCTTGAGAACGGTTAGGAAACTGGTTTGTGGACACATAAGAATCCAGCATTCCAAGTATTTCTTCCTCGAGCGAAACTCCAAATCTGCGAACTGCCATATTCTCTGACTATTAATTATTAATTCTTAATTATTAATTACAAATTAATAAGCTCCCCAACCTGAGGAACTTTAAATATCTCTTCGTACATATTCATTTCTTTGGCGCAATTGTTTGCCCATTTTTCCAGCATATGAGTATTCATCAAGTCCTCACTGTAATTTATCCTATCGTAATACCCGAAATAATGCACCAAATATACTTCAGGGATTTTTAATAGTTTGTTCAGTTCAAGAATTGTATGAGGCACATCACTTACCTGTTTCCAATCGGTCATGAACTCATCGAAGTAGTGCCTGATTGAAGTATGACAGTTTGAACAAATATGCGGATCAACAAGTCGTTTTAAGCTGGTTGAGTTGAACCACATGGTCAGCTTATCTGCTTTTTCCTTTTTTCCGGGCAAACGGGATGTAAAACTCGTATGATTGGAGAGGGGATCAGGATACCTGTTGTTTGTATCAACAAACATTACTCTAGCCCTGTTTAATGTCTGGTAGTCTTTTTTTCGCAGCAGGGGGCAAAGCAAATCACCGCTAATGATCGCAGGTTGAAGGCCTTCACCTTCAAAAAATAACATGGATGCACCTCTTGCACTTTCACCATGATATACCGGAAATGCAGTAACAAACATGTTACCTGTTTCCTTTATAAGTGTTTTTCTACCTGGTAATAATTCAGTATGAGCAATTATATCCTGCAGATATGGGAATAATTGAATGAAACTGTACCACACTTCTTTTGTAGAATATAAAGGATATTTTTTTGATTTGCGGTGTTTGAAATAATAACTCTGTACAATCCAGTCCACACCCAGAACATGATCGTTATGTGCATGCGTAAGCAGTATTGTTTCCGGTATCCTGTTGCCATGTTGAATCAAAGAAGGTACTGTGTTATGCCCTGCATCAACAACTGTTTCCCACAATTTATTTTCAGGTACGCTCTCTTCATATGCCAGAATCGAATACGATACACTTGCCAAAGAACCAGGGCTGTATGGAGCATAAAAAGGATGTTCGTTTTCTAATAGTACCGGCCATGCCGGTGCGCGTCCATTAATTCTGATGGCTACATTCATTAGAAAAGCTGGAAATTAGTTATTTGTACTAAGATAGTTACAAAATCCTAATACGCAGGACTTTTGATGGTATGTTTATTTCACTCGAAAACCATACCACCATTTCATTCCAAAAGCATACCACTTTGATACAAGGTTAATGTTTATTTTTCATTGATAAAAGAAAAGAGTTTTCAAGGAACATTGGAGCATGCTCCAATGTTCCTTGAAAGTGGGTGCTCGTTGTCGTTTTAATACTTTTTTCATACAGCATTTTAATTGTTTAATAGTTTTTTAGTTTCTTTTACCCGATATGATTTTCCATTCATATTTATGATATGTGCTTTATGGGTTAATCTGTCCACTAATGCCGCGGTTAATACTGGATCACCAAATATTTCACTCCACCTGTCGAATGAAAGGTTTGTGGTAATGATAGTTGACTTTCTTCCTGCCCTTAACGAGAGGTGACTAAAAAGAAGCTCAGCCCCTTCTTTGTCAAAGGATATGTATCCAAATTCATCACATATAACCAGATCATATTTTTCAAACCGGCCTTCCAGGGTGCGTAATGTCTTTTGAGACCTGCTTTCACGTATCTGGGTAATTAATCGCGGAACTGTGGTGAAAAACACCCTGTAATCCTCCATGCAGGCTTTTATGGCCAGTCCGATAGATAGGTGAGTCTTACCGGTGCCTGGGTTTCCGGCCAGGATCACATTTTGTCCCTCTTTGATGAACTCAAGGCTCTCCAGGATATCTATCTTCGCCTGGGCATTTTCAGGAAGTTCTTCCCGGTGCAGGTCTTGCAGGTACTTCTTGTACGGGAAAGCTGCCTGTCGGATCCGGGCCAATTTTCGGTTTTTCAACCTGGTTTCAAATTCATCTTCCAACAAGGTGAGTAAATATTCTTCATAGCTTGTCTTTTCCTTGATGGCATGCTTGGCATGAGTCATATAATTGGTCCGGATGGCCGGAAGGTGCAGTTCTTTACTAAAGGCTATGATTTTTTCTTTTGTATTTGTAGGTATCATTGTATTCATTTTTTTTATGATAAATTTTATTTCTCTTATTGTAATAACATGCTTAATTCCTCAAGCTGCTGACGCGATTGCTGCAATATCTGGTCATCGCGGCTTTCTTCAGGGGTATAGATCATGTTTTTCTGCATACACAGGGCTTTTACCTTATCAACTGATATATCATGAGGGCATACACGCATGAGGGTCTCAATGGCCTCATTTACCTTATCGAAGGTAAACTCATGATCCCGCAGGAATATCAATAGTTCAACAAAATCCCTCGGAGCATGCGAAAAGTATGTACTGAAAATGCTTTTTACATTTTCAGGTGCTGATGCCAATGCCTGGGAGTTGGCCAGGGCTCCTGGCTTGATCTTCAGGGTATACAGGTAGTGATCCAGATTGATATACCAGCCATGCCGACCCATTTGCCTTTCATGTTCGCAGATAATCCGGTTTTCATGGTAGCATACAAGCTTTCCCGGATAGATCTTCACGTCTACCATCTTACCAACCAGGTGATCCGGTACACTATATCGATTTGTTGCATGGGTAACTACCGAGTATTTATCCACCTTGCATTGGTCCATTTGGCCACAATCAAAACGTGGTGGGGCCGGAGATAAACTTCCCTTTTCAATCTCCAGCAAGTCAATGGGTTTTTTACCCTGATTGTCCCGGTTATATCGGGTATTTAACCCTTTGCAGATCCCAAGTAACCAAGCATTAGCATCTTCCAGGGTTTTAAATCGATCTTTTCTGCAGAAGGCTTTACGACGCACAAACTCAACGCTACGTTCAACATGACCCTTTTCATTGCCCCGACGTACATTACAGAAACGAAAATCAAAATGATAATACATAGATAATTTCAGTAACGCCTCGGTAGGCTCTTTCTCTGATGGACCAACGAACTTGCGTATAGCAACCCGCATATTATCATAAACCAAGATGTGATAAACCCCGCCCGCATGTTCGAAAAAGAGTACGTGAGCCTGCTGGAATGACACGCTATCCTGGCGGTGAAAAAGTATGGCAAAACGGTAATTGCTCATTGCCGGAGTAAAAACGGCCATATTCAATGCCCGCCTCTGACCACCAATCTCCAATTTTACCTCACCCCAATCAAACTCGCAGACATCACCAGGAGAATATACCTGGCGAATAAAGGCCTCCTTTCTTTGAACAAGCTTCGTATTGATGTGATTGCAAATCGAGGTATAACCAATATCAAAGCCCTGCTCATGGAGATATTCCAGGATATCAATCTTTTTCATTACCTGCTTGTGTAGGCCTCGGCTGCGCTTATCCGCATTGAGTTGTAACAACCGGTCTACCTCCTGACTGATCTGGTCTGTGAACTTTACCTTAACCCGATTACTACTATTATACTTTGGGGACTGAACAAGATTTTCGATTAACGTTTCGTCTGATACATCTGTGGAGGATAGCTTACTTCTTGCTTGTTCATACTCCGCTAAATAACGATTCACTGTCTCCCTGTTTATCTTTAGATCCCGGGATATTTTTCGCTTTGAATCACCATCCCGGTAATAGCGAAGGATAATCTTTTGTTTTGTACTCATACTTATCATTTTTTAACCTTCTCTCATTTGTGAAAAATGATCGAAGATAAGCATCGATAAGTGGTATGGTTTTCAATTGAAATATGGTATGGTTTTCAACTAATATATACACATAATAAGTAAACATCCGGCACCTTTTTGATTATTTTGTTCTCGGTTATTTTTCATCTTTTCAAACATTAACCATATTACAAAACTATTATTAACTTTCAAACGGACTTTTAATAGTCGGATGATAGGTGAAATTCTGATTTGTGTTTATAACCACATTTCAACAAACGTATAGATTTTATCTATTTTTTCAAAATCTTGGGCTTTCGTTACAAAAGAATTATTTAGATAACCGAAAACACCCACTATTTTCTGATTATCCGGCTGATTGTAATGGTTAGCCAGAGTTTTTGGCTTAAAAATCCATCTCTCTCAAAGTGAGTTTTTAACATTGCGGGAAAATTGCGGGAATAAAAAGAAAGGCTTACTCTAATTATCAATGAGTTAGGCTGTGATTTTGCGATCCCGGCAGGATTATTCACTCCCGCTTGCCTACCCTCAAAATCCGCTCATGATCCTGCCTGATTTAATCTTTAACCAAGATTTTTAACATATAAAAAGCCTCACATTTTCAGTGAAGCTTGTTTCAAGTGATCCCGGCAGGATTCGAACCTGCGACCCACAGCTTAGAAGGCTGTTGCTCTATCCAACTGAGCTACGAGACCGATTTTAAGAATGGCTGCAAATTTATGAAATTATTTGGCTTTTAAGAAACCATCTGGGTAGGATTAGCTTTTGATCATTCTGTTTGCAATTAATCTAAATATCTATTATCCTGATCTGTGTCTTGTCCAGATAAAAATTGTCACTATTCAACACAATAAGTTAATTAAAGGAATATTCAGTACTCAAATAACCGCCGCTTTATTGAACAAATGTTAACTTCATATTTTCACCGCGATGCCAGAAAAAACAATAAGCAGGAGGATCATGAGCGGCCTGTGCAATGGCTTGTTTGAGCGAATAATCTGCCTGATGTTTACGCATTATGGAAGTATTCAACTAAAAGGTATTGATATAAACAACTCAACATTTCGAAACGAGCATTCTATTTAAATATTCAATAAATAATTTAATTAAATATTTTCTTATTTAAATAATTTGATATATTTTTAAATAAAGCTAATTTTGATAAAAGAAATTAATATTCTTTTTATGAAGAACTTTAAATCTGGAACCTTTATTAATCAGGGAACATATAAAAGTTTTCAACCTGCATTAATTAACAATTCTTGGGTAATTGAGAATATGGAACTACTTAGTCTGTTAAGTCAAGCAGATAGACATTTGGGTAGATTAGACATGTATTCTGAATATATTCCCAATATTGACTTATTTATTAGCATGCATGTCATAAAGGAAGCAATACAATCAAATAAAATTGAAGGAACTCATACCAGTATTGAAGATGCTTTATTAGATAAAGAACATGTTTCTGTAGAAAAGAGAGATGATTGGGAAGAGGTCCAAAATTATATTTCTGCATTAAATAAGGCTATTGAATCTCTTAAAGAAATCCCATTTTCATCTCGATTAATAAAAGCAACTCATAAAACATTACTAAAAGGAGTTCGGGGAAAGCATAAGCAACCTGGTATTTTTCGAACAAGTCAGAATTGGATTGGTGGGGCGTCAATAAATGATGCAACATTTATTCCTCCTATACATAATTCATTGCATGAATTAATGAGTGATCTGGAAAAGTTTGCACATAATAATGAAGTATTTTTTCCTGATTTGCTCAAAATAGCTTTAATTCATTATCAATTTGAAACAATTCATCCATTTTTGGATGGGAATGGTAGAGTAGGTCGATTATTAATTACTCTATATTTAATCGAAAAAGAGATATTGAAAAAGCCAATTTTATACTTATCAGATTTTTTCGAAAGAAATAGAACTCTTTATTATGACAATCTTACTCGTGTCAGAGAAAAAAATGATATTACTCAATGGTTCAAATTCTTTTTGGTTGGAATAATAGAAACAGCCAAGAAAGGCATAGATACTTTTGATAAAATTTTAAAACTAAAAAATGATATTGAGAATGGAGTTCAAAGCCTAGGAAGTCGCTCAGTTTCTGCTTTAAAAATCATGGATTATCTATATCAAAGGCCAATAATTGATGCGCCAATTGTTATTGAATTAACTAAATTATCAGCTCCAACAGCATACAAACTAATAAATGAACTAGAAAACTTAGGTGTATTAAGAGAAGTTACCGGAGGAAAAAGAAAGAAGATATATTTATTTGATAAATATTTAAAATTATTTTATTAAAACGTTAGCTAACGACCGGGCATATCTATTCTTTTGCACCAAGGTCCTTCAGTAATTTGACCATTGCAGCATCGTTTCCTTTTGAAGCTATACTAAGTGCGGTAGAACCATCATTAGCTTTAGCATTTACATCTGCACCTTTGTCAATTAAAAACTTAACAAGATCATATTGTTCGCTGCTTGCTGCCAGAATAAGAGAAGTGTATCCGGCAATTTCACCTGAGGTCGGAGCTTCATCAACATTCGCTCCCTTAGACAAAAAGAATTCAGCAAGATCGGTTGATACTGCTCCCTGCACAATACCACTAATACAGTATGTAAACGGTCCGGTTCCCTGAATTGGATTAATATCAGCACCCTTTGACACTAATAGCATGGCAACCTCCTCTGAAAAAAAGCACGCCCCCATTAACGGTGTTTCTCCTCTACTTGTTTTAACATTAACATCAGCACCTTTTGAAATTAACAGTTTTGCCATATCTTCATAACGATAAAAGCAAGCCGCAAGAAGCGGTGTCATGTTTCCTGCACCACCCACTTCAACCTGTTCATTAATATCAGCGCCTGCCGCCAGCAGTTTATTTACAGCTTCAATATCATTCTCTGTAACCTTGTCATAGAGTTCCTGGGCCAGTAAGCTACCTGTTGTTGTAATAAATACAAGCACAAATAATAATACAACCCGCTTAAATTTGTTGATTTTCATGATTACCTTTATTTCCTTTCAGCAATCCTAATAGTTAAAATGCCTGTTTGATTTATTTCTGTTATCTCGAAAAGCTTTTTAATAACTTTATATTTTTTCTTTTTTCCTTTTATTTCAAGTTCTTCGGTATATTCCTGCTCCCCGCTTTCTATTGTCTTCATATCTAACTTATGCTCTCCTTCATAAATCTTAGCATCAAGCAATTCATGATCCGTCTTTCCGGTCACTTTTTCAACTGATTGTCCGTAGTATTCTGCACCCGCCTTATTAATTAAATGTACTACTCCGTTCTGGTCCTTCAATACATAACCCCCGGGAATTGAGTCAAGCATGTTCTTTAACATTTTCCTGGTATTGTCAACGATCAACTGCATCTCCTTCGTACGTTTTTCATCATCCTGTCTGAGCCGTGCCACTTCTTCCTGGGTAGCCTTCATCTCTTCAAGATTTTGGCGCATTTCTTCTTCCTGTTGTGCATTCTCTTCTGCTCTGCGGTTCGATTCTTCAAGCAATATAGAAGTTTGCATATTTAACCGCACACTTACAAAAGTCCCTGCAATGCTCTCTGATGCCTTTGTAATAAACTCAATATGATGAGGTTCCAGTGCATTGAAAGAAGCAACCTCAATCATACCGAGTACATCCTCGTCTATTTTCAACGGAGCAATGTATAAGCAACCTGGCTTACTTCGTCCTAATCCTGAAGTAATTTCAATATAGTCCTCCGGTATTTCTTTCAGGTATATGGGTGATTTTTCCAGGTAGACATTACCCAGCAGGCCCTCTCCAATCTCAATTGTCTTTTCAAGATATTTTCTTCTGTCATAGGAATAACTGGCAATCAGGTTAATCTTTTTTTCCTCTTTATCTCCCTCAACAAGAAAAACTCCTCCCTGATTCGCGTCCAGGTATTTCACCAGGTTTTCGATAATACTATAGGCCAGTTCATTAAGGTTGTCATTGTTTTGCCGAAGCAGATCATTAAACTTTGCAACACCTGTGTTGATCCAGTTTCTGATATCATCTTCCTGTGCGCGCTGATCATGTTCGTCACGTGATTGGATCATCTTTTCTTTCAGAATACTGAGGGAATTCCCCAGTCCGTCTTTTTCACCCAGGGTATTAAAGGTGTGATTATAATTGCCTTCACTCATTTCTATGGCGAAAGTTGCCGCTTCGTTAATTCTTTTCCTGAGATTGTTATAAGCCTCAATGGTATCACCCAGTTCATCTCTGATTCCCGGATCAACCGCGTTTGACTTTTCACCGTGATAAAGCAATCCCAAAGCCTCATACAATTTTTTAATGCGTGATGAAATTGCTCCGCTAAAATTTTTCGCAAGGATAAATATGATAACTAAAATGAAAAGTATTATGATAAAGGAATAATTGGCCTGCCTGAAAATATCAGTAATGGCTTCCGATTGATTCATCTTGGTAATAAGATACAGATCTGCGCCAACAATATCCAGTTTTTTGGAACTTGCCAGGACCTTCACATTATTATAATCCTTTACCCGGATTACGCCTTCATTCAGCAATTTACTCTTTACATTCTCCGGATATTTCACAAACATCACCATATCATTCAATTTCTCATATATAAGAATTTTCTCAAATTCCTTCCTGTTTGCCTTTTGTTTTATTTGAGATAAATAGTTTGCTTTGTCAGAAAGGAAACCACGCGGATTATTCCTTAGAGCAATATCCTCCCCAACTACTGTATACTCTAAAGAACCAGTTTTTGAGAGCATATACTGATCGTATAACACTTCATCAAAGATCTTTGAATCAAACTGGACAATCAGAACTGAGATCAACTCACTAAAAAAATAGACAGGAACCGAGAGAAATGCAACCGGTTTATCCAGAGTAGCAACGTAGCTTGAAAAATCAATGTAATAAGTTTTCTTGTCCGAAGAAGATACTGCTTGTCGAAAAGCATCAGAAAGTGCACTGCGTTTGAAACTTCCTTCGTATAAGTTAGTAGCAAAATCAATATTTTTAGAAGAGGAATATACTATATCACCCTTTGACGGCTCCACAAGAAATAAATCTGTTGCATGGATCTCATCTTTAAAACCTTTTAAAAACGGATGATAGCGGGCAAGAGCTCTTGAATAAGAATAATAATCTCCCGAAGAAATGAATTTATCTTTTTCACCCAGGGGTTTAGGATTCAGGTAATGATAGATGTATTGGAATAGTATTACATTGTCACTTTCGGGGAAATAATCTATTAAATTATTACCTGTAATAGGTGCATTTTCTGCTAACACATTCGAATAATATTCCTTCAGGTGATTACGAACTGCATGAATACTATCAGACCATAAAATATCAGATTTATCTTCTTCTAACTGTGTAAATGCAGTGTTGAACTCATTTACGGCCTCCCGCAATTTTTCATCTCCTGAAAATTTAAGAAGCTTTTTATTTATCGAACCAAACGCTTTTTCAATTGATGAGCTTTTTAAATAGGTTAATTCCTCAAGATGCTGTGCAGAATTTTCCATCATTGTTGAACGTATCATGAAATACCCGACTAACATAACTGCAGTGAGTGTTACCAGCGCAACAGAGAATATCAGCATATGGATTCTGGTTCCTAGCTTATAGTTGCCTGGATTGAATATTCTTAAAAATTGTCTTTTTTCACTGTTCATATGAGTATTGTTTTACAGCAATCTGGTGAAATGAATAGCCGGGATTAAGAAAAAAATTCAACCCGCATACCAATATTGAGATCAATTTAGCAAAAAAAAATGTTTTTTTAATAGAATTAAACAACACAGCCTCTGAGTTTATTAACTATGTGTAAGGTTTACCAAGAGTATTAAACAATTAATAACTTTTGCAACACCTATTAATGCTTGCAAAAGATCTATTTTTACGCCAATTATTTTTAGATGGCTTCAGGAGTTTCATTTAATATCCCTATTCTATACATCATAAAGATATGCAAATGGTTTATGTTGTATATGCCAATTGTGAAACTATTTTACGAAGAGAACAATCTCGACAATTTTGATCTGTTCTTACTTCATGCAGTGTATTCGTTAATTATTTTTGCTGTTGAGATACCTTCAGGCTATTTGTCTGATGCATGGGGAAGAAAAAAAACCATGCTTCTCGGATTGTTTTTCGGTCTGATTGGATTTTCGGCTTATTCCCTGTCTTTTGGGTTTTTGGGATTTTTACTGGCAGAGATTACACTGGGTCTGGGCCAGGGATTTATTTCAGGCACCGATACAGCCCTTCTTTATGATTCTCTTCTGCAGGAAAAAAAGCACAAGGACTATATCAAATATGAGGGAAGAATAGCTGCATCAGGAAACTTATCCGAAGCTCTTGCAGGTATTACTGTTACTCTGCTCGCTTTCGATTCGATGCGAAATTATTACTGCATCCAGATCCTTATGATGGCAGTGGCCCTTGTCGCAGGCTTGTTTATTATTGAACCGCGAGTGCACAACATAAATTTAGAAGTCAACTGGAAATCGATTATAGGAACTGTAAGAGATACGCTGTGGAAAAACCGACAATTGAGCAAATATATTTTGTTCTCTTCAATCATCGGTTTTGCCAGTCTTACCATGGCCTGGTTTGCCCAGATATTTCTATTTGAAACGGGAATAAAAAAAGCAAATTTCGGAGTGTTGTGGACATTATTGAACATAATGGTAGCTATTGGATCACTTTCTTCTCATAAGATCGATCAGTTCTTCCATAAAAAGAACTCTTTACTCTATATCCTGATTTTTCTGTCGGGAGGATTTTTTCTTGCTTCCCGGTTTGTTTCAGTTTATGGAATAGCCTTGCTATTGGTATTTTATTTTGTAAGAGGTACTGCCCATCCTATACTGAAAGAAAGAATCAATATACGTACCTCTTCGAACGTACGAGCCACTGTTTTATCAATTCGAAGCTTACTAATCAGGATATTATTTGCAACTTTCGGACCTCTGTTTGGGTGGTATACTGATAAGATCAGTTTATCATTTGCATTGATGTTGTGCGGCTTTATAGTATTAATACCAGGTTTCTTGCTTGTATATTCTCTTCGTAAAAAGTAGGATCAGTAATTGAAATTTGTAATTTAGAAAGGATTTTATCAAGCTTCACTTTTATGTTAAAGCAAGTATTTCATCAACCAAAACTTCTTAAAACACTTGTATTTTTTATTCCTCTTTTACTCTATATAAACACATTACGTAATGACTATGCACTCGATGATTCCATTGTTATCACCGAAAATATTTTTGTTCAGGAGGGAATAAAAGGAATTAAAGATATTTTCTCAAATGACACATTCACAGGTTTCTTCAAAAAGAAGAAAGAGCTTGTCCAGGGAGGTAGGTACAGACCATTATCAGTAGTCAGCTTCGCTATTGAATATTCCCTCTGGGAAAATAATCCTGCTTTGTCACATCTTATCAATGCTCTGCTTTACAGTTTGTTGTGTCTTGTTTTATTTAAAACTATTTGCAACTTACTGTTCTTTTTCAATAGAACAGAAATAGCTATACCTGTTGCCTTTCTTAGCACATTGATCTATGCAGTCCATCCGGTACATACCGAGGTAATTGCCAATATCAAAGGTCGCGACGAGTTGATGTCTGTAATAATGGGAATTACTGCCCTGAATTTCTTTATGGATTATATTCGGAATGGAAAAATACAATATGCTATTTCATCGGGAACACTATTGTTTCTGGCACTTTTATCAAAAGAGAATGCATTTGCTATCTTGCCTGTTGCCCTACT
Source organism: Bacteroidales bacterium (assembly GCA_030626465.1). GTDB lineage: Bacteria > Bacteroidota > Bacteroidia > Bacteroidales > UBA10428 > UBA10428. Next base: position 1,052 of record DAOUOU010000022.1, on the reverse strand, counting down.
ACTGGTCTTACTTAAATTCAATAAAAATATTGGATCCCGCTATTTTACAGGTATTCTGTTTTTAGTCACTGGTACGTTAGTATATCTTGTTATTCGGATCAGTGTTGTTGGAGGATTTTCCATGGGCCCGGCCAATGAATTAATGAATAATCCATTCCTGCAAGCTGCTAAAAATCAAAAATTACCCACTATATTATTTACATTGTTCTGGTACCTGAAACTTTTATTTATCCCTCATCCATTAACTTACGACTATTATCCATACCATATTGGTCTGCAATCCTGGTCGAATCCGTTAGTATTGATATCGTTGGTAATTTATATTGTGTTGCTCATTGTTCCAATTTATTATTTTAAAAAAGATAAAATTGTTGCCTTTGGCGTCTCTTTCTTTCTTATTACTTTACTGCCTGTATCTAATCTGTTGGTAAATATAGGTACGTTTATGAACGAACGATTTATATTCTTATCATCAATTGGATTTGCCCTGGTTTCAGGATATCTGCTTTATCTATTGTTCATTCATAAAAGAATCAAAAGTCGAATTAAGTATTTAACGGGAATTACGGTGACCCTATTGATTATCCTGTTCTCTGTAAAAACAATAATCCGTAATCGAGTCTGGAAGGATAACTTTACACTATTTACACACGATGTTAAAGTTTCTTCGAATAGTGCCAAGGGAAATTGCACCGCCGGGGGAGCTCTGCTTGAAAAAGGTCTGGATGAACAAGATGAAAATAAAAAACAGGCATACTTTGTACAATCAATTCAATACCTTAACAAGGCACTTGAAATTTACCCGAACTACGTAGATGCTTTGCTTTTGCTTGGAAATGCCTACCACCACCATAACAAAGATTATTCCAGGCTCTTAACATGCTATGGAAAGATATTCGGGATCGCTCCGCAATACGGTCTCGCTTATAGCAACCTGAATAAAATGCTGGCAACGTCAACTAATCCTGACTTCCGCAAAAAAGGTTATCAGATGTTGCTTAATTACAACCCGGATGATTTTGAGGCTAATTATCAACTGGGGAGTACGTATG
>DAOUOU010000003.1 GCA_030626465.1 Bacteroidales bacterium | reverse complement strand
TTTTTCATTCTCTACTTTGACTAATAAAATTATAAAAGGTTTATTCGCTCAATAGAAAATTTTCTATTTTTTTAACTGCATGATGGTACGATGCTTTTAGAGAACCTATAGTTGTATTAAGGATTTTCGATATTTCATCGTATTTCATTTCATCAAAATACCTCATATTAAAGACAATCCTCTGCTTCTCCGGCAAGGTGAGAATTGCTTTTTGCAATTTTTTTTGAATGGTATCACCATCGAAATATACATCGCTTTCGAGTTTCTCTTCAAGTTTATGTTCACTATCGAACAAAGGCAATATAAACCGTTTCTTTCTCTTTCTTAAAAAACTAAGAGCTTCATTTGTAGCTATACGGTACAACCAGGTATATAGTGATGCATCCTCCCTGAAACCATCCAATCCGTTCCAGGCCTTAATGAAGGTATCCTGCAATACATCATCCGTATCTTCGTGGTCAATAAGTAATTTTCGAATGTGCCAGTACAATCGTTCCTGGTACCTGAGCACAATAAGGTTAAAGGCATAGTTACTTTTCCCCGGCTCATGAAAAAGTCTTATGAGTTCCGAATCGGTATATTCACCCTTCATTTGCACCATTCCTGTTATCAGCCAGAGGACTTTTTGTTCTGTTTGATGATAATATTATAAAAAGGTTTAACGTAAATAACTAATTTCTTTTAGAGTTATGCTGGGTATATAAAATTAATGATTCAATAATTCAATACCGGGACAAATTTGCTAATTGAACTCACTGGATGCTTCATCGGTATTAAGATGATTTGAATTTCCCCATTCTTCAAGTGTCCACTCATTATTCATGACAGAAAAGATATTGATCGCAGTATTGTAAATTGAAAAATTTCGACGGGCCGACAATGAATAGTTAAACATCATGCGTATGATACAATCGAGTACACCTCCATGCGTTACAATCAAAATCCTTTTCCCTTTATTCAAACTGATTACCTTTTCTAATCCTGTTAATACTCTTTCATAAAACTCAATAAGACTATCGCCTTGGGGTATTTTATAACTTTCTTTCCTTTTCTGATAGGCACTAAAAACATCAGGATACTTTTCCAGAATCTCCTCCCGGGTAAGACCTTCCATTATGCCAAAATTTCTTTCCCTCAAAGAAGGATCTCTGATAATATCAAGCTTATGGTATTTATTAATTACCTCTGCTGTTTTTATGGCCCTGCCAAGATCGCTTGAAATAATCATATCAAACTTTTTGTTACTCAGCTCCTTTGAAACCGATTCAACCTGCTGGTTCCCTTTCTCTGATAATTCACTGTTCTGAATACCCTGCAGTCGCATGGCAACATTCCATTTCGTCTCACCATGTCTCACTGCTGTAATCCAAGTTTTCAGCATTTTGATTGATTTTAGCAAATAAATATTTTATAAATAAATTAAATTAGTGTTCATACAATGATACTATTCCTTTTCAATCCTCCTTTGTTTCTTCAGTTCTTCTTATTTTATAATTGAGATACCCAATTAGTATGGCAACCAATGGATTGATAAGATTGAAAAAACAATAGGGCAGATATGTCCATGTTGACACACCCAACACTTTTGATTGCGTTGCACCGCATGTATTCCATGGAATAAGTACAGACGTTAATGTGCCTCCGTCCTCAAGCGTACGGCTAAGAACCTCCGGTTTCAGCCCCCTTTTTCTGTATACATCAGAATACATGCGTCCGGGAACTACAATGGATATGTATTGATCGGATGCCGTAATATTGAAAAAAACTGATGTGAAAATGGTGGACATGATTAATGATCCGGTCGACTTTACGCGACTTATTATAGCCTCAGTTATACGCGACAAGAAACCTGCAGCCTCCATAGAACCTCCAAAAATCATTGCAGATAATATCAGCCAGACAGTATTTAACATTCCCTTCATTCCCCCTGTGTTAAAAAGCTCACTTACAATTGCATTATCAGTGATAATCTTAATCTCTCCAAACATAGCCTGCATAAATGTTTTGTATGACTGAACCAGGTAAGGAGCATCATGCATGGCTATCTCCTTAACAAGTGCCGGTTGAAAAAAAACGGCGAAAAATCCACCCAGCAAAGTGCCCATCATAAGAGAAGGCAGGGGAGGTACTTTTTTTATTATGATGAAGATTAATACAATTGGAACCAGCAGCAAAACCGGAGACAGGTAGAATTTCCCTTCAATAGCCTGCATTACTCCCTCTATATCAGAAACTTCATTATTGTATTTGTGAAGAAAACCTGTTATCAGGAAAATAATTCCGGCCAGGGTTATTGACGGTCCGGTAGTAATAACCATATAGCGTATGTGGGTAAACAAGTCTGTTCCTGCAATTGCAGGAGCAAGGTTTGTTGTATCTGACAAGGGTGACATTTTATCTCCAAAATACGCTCCGGAGATAATTGCTCCTGCTACCAGACCCTCATGAATTCCTAATGCTTTGCCTATGCCCAGCAAAGCCACACCAATAGTAGCAATTGTAGACCATGAAGAGCCTGTGGCCATGGAGATCAGCCCACTAGCAATCAATGCTGTGACCAAAAATACCTTCGGATGAATTATTTTCAAGCCATAGAAGATCATTGCGGGCACTACCCCGCTGATCAGCCAGGTTCCTGCAAGAGATCCAATCAGTAGTAATATTAACATAGCTGGCATGGCTTTCCCTATGTTGTTGATAATCGAATCGCTTATTCTTGTCCAGTTGATTTTATAACGATAGGCGATTAAGGATGCCAAAGAAGCTGCAAGCAGAAGAGCGATCTGGTTTGACCCCTCAAGTGTGGCATCTCCATATATCAAAACATTCGCAGTAAGAAAGATGATAAGAAAAATAACAGGTACTAGTGAAATAAGAATTGAAGGTTTTTTTAAGCTGCTCATTAATTAGATATGTAATAGGTGGTTTTTCAAAGAACGCATATTTACCATAATTTTCCTAAAAAGAAAGATGGTATTTGTCTTTTTCAAATCAGACAATCTAATCATTTATTGTTAATTTAACCATAAAATAATCTAAGCATAGTTGGATATACAGGAAATAATTTATTTTTGTAACATAATGCACTACTGCCAACCAGGAACTCGATTAATTTAGGTTTATTATGGTATTGGATTATAATTTTTTCGAACCGGATAATAACCAGGAGCCACAAAAAGGCAAAGTATTGTTAAGTGAGCCTTTTTTGCTGGATAATTACTTTAAGCGTTCCATTGTACTGATCACCGAGCACAATGAGAACGGTACAATCGGTTTTGTGCTGAACAAACCTGTTGATGTGAATATCAGCGATGTAATTGAAAACTTTCCTGAAATAAATGCAGATGTTGCCCTTGGAGGACCGGTAAGCACCAATACCTTGCATTATCTTCATACACTTGGCGATATCATACCTGATAGTGTTCATGTGATGGGGAATATTTATTGGGGAGGGGAATTTGAAGTAGTTGAACGCTTAATAAGTTCAGGAAATATTGGAAAAGGTCAGGTCCGGTTTTTCCTGGGATACTCGGGATGGTCACCAAATCAACTAAAGGATGAGCTTGCAGAGAATGCATGGGTTGTTGGTGACATAACCCCCGAAGAAGTTATGATGCCAATGAACAAGCACTTCTGGACAAAAACGCTTCAACGCATGGGTAAGAAGTATGAGATGTGGTCAAACTTCCCTGAGAATCCGGAGATGAATTAAGTACTAAATGCCATCTCGTTCAAAGAAGAGATAAGTCTCCTTGCGATAAAGTTAAAATACCTGCGATCCTTATAGGCCACTACCCATCTGATTCCCTGTATGGCATTAGTGATGAAAATTTCCTCGGCTTTGATCAGGTCTTTTCCTGAAATTGCCCGTTCGCTGAGCTTGTAATCTTTTGAGGAAGCAGTATCAATTACTATCTGTCGCATAACTCCGGCAATACATCCCTCTGACAATGCAGGGGTTACAATTTCATCTTCAACTACAAGGAATACATTAGAACTTATGCACTCCGCGATTCGACTATATTGATTTAAGACAAAACATTCATCCAGATCATTTTCTTTGCAATACAATCCGGCAAGTATATATATTAATGCATTTGTTGTTTTCAGGTTTGAGAGCTTATTTGCAGGTTTATACACACCATCGTAAATACCAACTACCATACCTTTCGTGTTTAGTTCGTACCTCTCGTGTTCAAGCACTGAGGATTCCATCAACCATGAAACCGAATTTTTTTCCGGGGTGTACAATCCACCATGGTCGCGAAATATCATGAACCGTATTCGTGCCCCTTTAAAGATCCGGTTTTTATTCAGAAGTTTCTCAACAGAATACCGAATCGTTTCCTGTATAAAATCACTGCCAGCTTCCATTTTTAATAGCTTCATACCATGCAAAAGTCTTGTCCAGTGCCTTTCAAAAAACTGCGGCTCTGTTCCCAGACAATGTATTGTTTCAAATAAGGCATCTCCGTAACAGAATGCACGGTTGTTGTGCAGCAGAGTATTCTCTGTACTGAGTAAGAATTTTCCGTTCAGGCAGATGTATCTTGCTTGCATGGAGAAAAATAAATATGAAAATGCCTTACAAAATTAGCAATCCAATCGAGGAATAAACAATTTTTCCAGGGCATAAGATGATCTGTTGCATGCTATATCATGTTGCACAGGCTTTAAAGTCCGGGCAATAGAAATTCGTAACAAATCAGTACTTAAAGTACTTTAGGCACTCTAAGTATTTCAGGCACTCTAAGTATTTCAGGCACTTTAAGTACTTTAGGCACTTAAGACACTGAGTAGTTATAGAAATTCTAATGAAAATAAATATCTTTTTATCCTTTGCCACGACTTTAATGCTGTAGCAAAATATCAAAAAATCCCTCCCAGCTGGGAAAGAAAGTATTTGAACAAGTTCATATCAATAAAAAGAGGAAAAACAAAGCCGAAAACAGCCCCCAGGAAGTGTGCGTCGTGATTGATGTTGTCTCCTCCCCGGCGCGACATATATTGCGCATATATCAGGTAAAGAACAGCGAATACGATCCCCGGTATACCCAGCACGCCATAAAGGTATAGTTTCTTCCATGGCTCAAAAAAGATACTGAAAAAAACCACTGCCGAGACTGCTCCCGAGGCTCCGACCGAATTGTACCAATGATTATCTTTGTGCCTTACCAGGCTGATACTTGAGGCAAAAACGATGGCGGAAAGATACAGGATCAGATATACAAGTAATGGATATTTTAACATGCCTTGCACAGAAAGTATTTTTAATGTCTGCTCAACATACCCTCCAAAGAAATACAAAACAAGCATATTGATAAGCAGGTGCCACCAGTTTGCATGCACAAAACCATGACTTAAAAGTCTGTAAAATTCTCTGCGGTAATAGATCTGATAAGCATTAAACTGCAGACGAGAGAATAAAGTCCGGTTATTAAAGGCCAGTACAGAAATAAGTATTGTAATTGCAATAATGAGTACAGTCATATCTTATCCTCAATTAAGAATTTTATATATTAACTCGTTAAGTAAATCATGTGGAGTGCCTGAGAGATTCCCGACTCCCTTGGATTTCAAATCGTATTCACGAAGCCAGTGAATAATTCGTGCCGTTTCAGCCGGATTAAAAACACGAGCTGCCTTCTGGTATTCGGTAAGGAAGTAAGGATGGATTTTAAGTTTCTCAGCAATATTCTGACGGGACTTATCCTTAAGAACTGAATATAAGAACACTTTGCTAAAGAAAAAATACAAAGATGTAATGGTTACGGTGATGGGATTATTTTTCTGATTATGCCCAAAATAATTCACAATCCTGAAAGCCTTCAAGGCATTTTTCTCTACCAATGCTTTCTGAAGTTCAATAGTATTGAATTCTTTGCTTATGCCTATATTCTCTTCAATATGAAATGTGGTAATTTGCTTTTCGTTTTTTGGAAGTGTAATGATCAGTTTCCCCAACTCCATATCAATTTTTTGAAGATCGTTGCCCAAATATTCAGTAAGCAAGCTTGCTGCAGGAGGTTGAATGGTATAACCCTTTTTTTTAAGATGTTCGTTGATCCATCCCGGAACCTTGTCTTCATAGATTTTTTTTGATTCGAAAATGATTCCCGTTTTTTCAATCACTTTGTACAGTTTTTTTCGCTTATCGAGATTCTTGTACTTATAGTTTAAAACCAGTATTGTTGATTTTAAGGGATCTGAAGCATAATAAACAAGATCATCGATGTTTCCTATATTTTGTGCCTCCCGTACTACCACTACCTGGCATTCCGACATCATGGGAAAACGTTTTGCAGCATCTGTTATTGCCGCAGCATCGATTTCTCTTCCATACAATATTGTCTGATTAAATGCTTTCTCCTCATCTGTCAGGACATTCGAAACAATGTATTCACTGATCTGATCAATGTAATAAGGCTCTTCACCCATTAACAGATAGATGGGAGCATATACTTTATTCTGAAGGTCACTAAATATTTTTTCAAAGGTCATCACAGTGAATTTCAAACGGGCTAAAAATAGAAAAAGATTATTAATTTGCCGTTCACAAAATGAATTATCCTTACGCAAAAATGAAAAAGTTGAATCTGCCGGAATATTCTTTTACTATCACTCTGTCAGAAAATGATAAACAGCAGATCTATGATCCGTATCGAAAAAAGTTTGTTTTACTTACCCCGGAAGAATGGGTTCGTCAGAATATATTGCAGTTCCTTATACAAGAAAAGGATTATCCCCCTTCGTTAATATCCACTGAAGCAGCCATTAAAGTGAATCGACAGATACGCCGATATGATGCATTGGTATATGATCGAAATGGTCATGCCCTTATGCTTATTGAATGTAAAGCTCCTGAAATAGCTGTAAACCAGGATACATTCGACCAGATATCATTGTACAATATTTCAATAAAGGCCAACTACTTACTCGTAACGAACGGAATGAAACATTACTGTTGTAAGTTAAATGATGCTGAAAATACTTTCGATTTTCTGAAAGAGATCCCTCGTTTCAGTATATTATGATGATCTTATTGCCTTTTGCTCCAAAATCTTTTTTTTCTCTGCCTGCTTTCAAGATAACCGTACCCGTATCCATAACCATAGCCATAGCCATACTTTGATTTGGAAATGATTACATCGTTTAAGATTATATTGATTTTTTCTATTTTGCGAGTTTTCAGATCTTCTATAACATTTTCAAACACTTCCATTGAAGTAAAATTGTATCGAACTACCAATAATGAAATATCGGTATGAGGGTATATGAGAAGTGCATCTGATACTACTCCCAAAGGAGGAGAATCAATAATTATCAGATCATAATCCTTTCTCATCTTATCAAAAAGAATATCAGTTTGTGATGAAGCGATCAGTTCCGATGGATTTGGCGGAACAGGACCAGAGAGTATGAGATCAAAGTTTATTTTATCATTCGTGTATATTATCTCTTTGTAGTCGGCATTTTTACTAAGATAATTGCTTAAACCCATATCTTTTTCTATTCCAAGATTTTCTTTTAGCTGCGATTTTCTTAAGTCAAAATCAACCAATACTGTTTTCTTTCCATAAAAGGCGTATACAGATGCTAAATTCAAAGCAGTAAAACTTTTTCCCTCGCCTTGAATTGCTGATGTTATCAGTACAGCATTCGATACGGCTTCATCAATTACAAATTGAAGGTTGGTCCGCAATGTACGATACGATTCTGTTAATACAGAATTTGGCTTACTCAGCACGGCCGGGAAAAAACTAAATTTTGAATCAATGACCTGTCCAATAATTGGTAAAGCAGAAAGCTTTTGTATATCTTCCCTGGTACGTATCTTATTATTCAGTGTCTCACGAAGATAGATCAACGCTCCGGGAAAAAAGAATCCGAGCATCAATGCAACAATAAGATTCAATCTCACATTCGGTGATACAGCCTGGGCATCATCGGGATCAGCCCGATCAAGAATCTCATTTGCGGGCAAATTGGATGCTTTAAAAATTTCCATCTCCGATCGGCGGGTAAGCAGATAGGTATAAAGCTCATCATTCAATTTAAATTTACGTTCTATATTCAATAACTGCTGTTGATCTTTTGGCAAACGATTTAATGTCTGCTCCGCACTGTAAATCTGGGCATCGGTTTCTTCAATGGTTATTTCGGTTGCTTCGAGAACTGTTCGTGCAGCATCCATCAGCTTGCGTCTTGTATTGTTAATCTGCACTTCAAGAGAGCTTAGATAGGGATTGTTCTTAATAGAAATAAAGGAAATTTCAGCTCTTTCGCTATAAAGATCTGCCAGCTCTATAATAAGATTGTTTAATACCGGGTCATTAATTTCGAGTGTAGTAGGTGCTATTAAGTCATTTATATCCGACTTGGTCTGAAGGTTTTGAAGCAAATAATTAAAATATCTCTTTTTAACCAGCAATTTGGCTCTTTCTGCTTCAAGAACTTCAAGCTTTGTGTATACCTTCTCTGCCTGAAAACCAATATCCAATACCTGTTTGGAAGACTGGAAATCTTGCAGACGTTCGCCTGATAGATGCAAAGAGTCAACAATATCTATCAATTGTGCATCGATAAACCGAATTGTTGCTTCGGCAATCTGATTATCACGTTCAACCCCCCTGACCAAATATTCCCTGATCAGTTTGTTTAAAAAATCGGCTGCTTTTTGTGGATGTCTGTATCGAAAAGAAACTGTTAATATGGAAGAACCACGATCGTTTTCAATTTTGAAATGACGAAACGTACGAATCAGTTCACTCAATGAATGAAATCTGTAAAGGTAATTCTTGTCTAAATCCTGGTTTGTGACATAAGCATATCCAGGCAAGATCGTAAACCTGCAATAGGAATTGCCTGTTATCTGCCCAAATTTCACTGTATCTGAAAATTTGAATTCAGGTATTATTTGTTGCACCTGATTGTTTGAGAAATCGTACAAAACGACATCCTCACCTTCTGCCTCAAGTTCTATTAAAGTATCACTTAAGAATATTGCTGAAAAGTAGATCCCAAGAGGTTGAAGATGGGTAGTATCCATCTCAACCGTAATTGGAGTGTTGTTGTATAATTCTACTTTGTTGAATCGCTGGTTAACATAGTAGCTGGTTTGAAAATCCAATTGTTGTAAAGTCCGGCTTGTGATTGTTTTGGCCCTTAATACACCCTTTTCGTTTTCTAATTGATATGGATCTGTATAAAGCGTAGAGAAAAGCTCTGATTTATCCAGCGGATTATGCTCTTTATTTACCAGAACGTGAGTTGTTAACTCATATTGAGTTGTTGAAAGTCTGATAAAGACAACTGCAGCTATCAGCGCAATTAAAACACTGATGAAAAAAAGCAGCCAGTTGTGTAAAAAAAGTCTAAGCCATTTTTGTAAATCAATACCCTGCTCCTCAACCGCTATCAGATTCTCATCATTCATTAAGATACCCCAGCATTAGTAGTTTAAATACAAAGCAGCACCTAAAATAGCCACAGAAAAGAAGTAAAATAAGGTTTGATATGGAAACTTACTATATGCCCACGATTTAGAATTTCGAGGTTCAATATAGAGTACATCATTAGGCAACATATAATAATAAGGTGATTCAAGAATTCGGTTATCTGTTAAATCAAGAATATAAACCTCTGATCCGTTTTGAGTTTGTCTTATTATTTTTACTTCTTTATAATTTCCAAAATCTGTTATTCCGCCAGCAAGACCAATAGCCTGAAATACATTGATCTGGTCTTGTTCAATCGTATAATTTCCGGGTGAGTTAACATCTCCCAGAACGCCAACCTGAAAATTTACAAGCTTCACATAAGCAGTTGCTTCCTTAAAATACTCATCGAGCTGCGTCTGGATAGATTGTTGAACTTCCTGAATGGTTAATCCTTTTACATACAATTTCTCGATAAATGAGAAGGAGATATATCCAAACTCATCAACAACATAAGTATTTAAGTATTGGTATGTTGAATTCATCAGGTAAGGAAAATCCGACTGAAAAAATTTACTTGTCTTAGGATCTACACTATACACACGAATGTATATATGATCCCCGGTTTGAATCCGGTAAGTAGTAGTACGAGGATTCTCAAATTGAGTGGTCATTTCCTTGTTTACTCTTTCCTGAATCAGTTTCACTTTCTTTTGTGAAACACAAGAGGTCATTACCAGTGCTACTGGTAAAATAGCAAAAATCAGCATTCTAATCCGTTGGTTGTAAATACGTTCCATATCAATAGATTTAAAGTAATTACTTGTTATGTATAGCTTTATATAGATTTTGTTTAGATCCGGCTTTATATGTAACAATAAATGACTTACCGGTAATCTCATTTTTCAACGAGAGCGCCTCCTGGTAAGATGTGCCAGCATAAATTTGATATTTGAACCATCCTTCTTCAATTATTTCTCTGCAACGGCCTGAATAACCGCAATGGCTATTCATCTCCTGCTCGTTTAGTCTTATTTTGGAAGCCAAAACCTGCACAAAGAAATCAGTTTCATTTTCAATAACACCTCTACCTCTCCGTTTTACATCAGCTTCCAAAACCCTCGTCATGTCTCTTGCCTCTACAAGGTTTATTAAGATCCCATCGTTTGATGATAAAACCCAGGCATATTTAACACCTGATTTAATTGCAACCCGGTTTGCCTCTGAAAAAAGTCTGAATCCTGTTATGCGATACTTGTACCAGTTATCTTCTCTGATAACTCCAATGGTAAGATTGCCCGGATAAATAGCCCACATCTGAGCACGATTAAGAGGGATTCTGCTTGCCGCCAATTGCACCATGAACCGAACCCCTTTAGATTGCGTCACATAACTTATGTCAAAAACTTCTCTTGCTTCGGTAGGCTCCTCCATCTCTATGATTCTCTCCTCGTACTGACTTGCATATTCATCATCAATAGTACCAGTGACTTCTTCTGTCTGAGTTATGCTGCTAATGGAATCCAGGATAGCCAATGAAGGTTCTTTGTCCGTATACATTGCACTGATATCTCCTGTTGTGTACTCATGAAGAATTATCCTTGCCTGATCTACCGATGCTTCAGATACTCCAACTACTCCTGAACGATTTATCATTATTGGATCAGGTATAGATTCGTCTGATACATAATCCTCATACTTTTGGATTATATTCTTGTCGATTGCCAGATTTTCACTAACTTGATATACCTCACTGGTATATGACTCTTCCTGAGAAGAGGCATAACTTTCTTCCTGGTAATCATAATATTCCTCAGCAGTTGATTCTGCCATAGCCGATGTAACATCTTCTCCTGCCTGTGCCTTAAACGCCACGATCATATTCTCAATTGCAGTATTTTCCATTCCTGCTGCATCATTCAGCATTGCTGCTTTTTCATATGGATTAGTAACACCCGATGCTTCCTTTCTTTTTGATGAAGCATTATTCATCATTTCTTCGGCTGTTTCTATAAAACTATCCGCATCACCATAAGTAACAGTGCCAGTGGCTTGTAGAGTTTTCTGGCATATTTCATACAAAGACTTATAGGCAGAAGTATAGATTTTATCTGCTTTCATCTGGGTTTCCAGTGCCTTCTTCTCAACCTTTGCTAACTTTTTCTGAAGTGTCTGTTCATCAAGCTTATAATTCGATTGTAGTTCCAATGCCTCATTATAGTAATTATTGGCTTCCTGCGTGAGTTCTCCTGCCTCTTTTATTTTGTCAATGGCCTTATCGACTGCAAATTTGTCTTTTTTGATAACATAATCCTTTAAAGCGATCAGACTCTGAGCTTTTGCTTGAAAAGAACATGAGCAAATAAAAATCAGTATAATGTACTCAATAACTTTCCTTCTCATAATAATAAGGCTCAAGGGTAATTGATATTTTATAGAAGCAGGAGTATTTCCTTTCCCAGTGCAAACCATATTATGCTGTTAATGCACTTAAGTTATAAATAATATTTGAATTTGTTTATTTAACTTATTAAAAATGTTAATAACTTGAATTGATTAGTTGAAGTAAAACTTCATCAACAAATCCTTCATGTGACTTCAACCATTCTCTTTTTGTGCCACAAATACTAAATCCTGCTTTTTTGAATACACTCAAGCTTGCTTTATTTTTTGCAGAAATATTACAGTATAGCTGATGTAGGTGAAGAATGTTAAAAGAATAATTGATAAGTTCCTCCATGGCCATAGTAGCAATCCCCTTATTGCGGTCTGCTTCTCCCCCTATTAGAATTCCAACACCTGCTCTCAGATGAAAAGGATCAAAGTCAAAAAGGTCAATTGCTCCAACTGTTCTCTTTGAATCGCCTTCAGCAAGATCGATCATTAATCTCAGTTGTTTTGCCTGATAAATATCCATGTGAGAATTATCAAGATATTTTTGCAGGATAAATTTTGAAAACGGAGTAATGGTATTGCTCACTTGCCATATTCGTTTATCATTCTCCCACTCGTAAAGCAAGCCAATATCCTCAGCTTCGAGCGCTCTAAGATTTATTTTCTTTTTTTTCTTCATAGCTCCATCTATTTTATTCTCCTGAATAATTCTGGACAGTAACTATAGTTCTTAGAAAGGCATCAGGAAATCCTCTTTCGCATCCCCGGTTGCTTGTCCATCTAAATAGGATGTCAGGATTAGAGAGACAGCTAACACATATAAAAATCTATGGTATTTAAGATCTGTTTTCAATTCTGGTACTTATGCTTCATTGTTCCTTCTCATCTTCCAGTTCAAAATTCAACACACTTAGTGATTTAATTTTTATAAGAAATATATCAGACTGGCCAAGTCCTTGGGAATCATTGATAGCATAATATCCTTCTTTCAGTTTCTCTGAAGGACAATAATTCAGATTGTCACGAGTATCATTAATTGGATATCCAATGTTTACCGGTATGGACCATTTCTTACCTGTTCTTCTGCTATAAAAGATGTCAAAGCCTCCCATGTTATAATGCCCTTTGGAGGAAAAAAAGAGTACGCCGGGAATTGAATAATTATATGCTCCCTGTTCATTGAATTCGGAATTAATTGTCTTCCCCAGATTCTTAGGCTTGCTCCATGTTCCTTTTGAAGTAAGTTTCGATTTAAAAATATCATAACCACCTTTGCTCTTTGATCTGTTGCTAGTTATATAAATAGTATTTCCTTCCCGATCGAAACTTGCATGTATTTCGGATGAATTTGAATTCAGATTATTATCTGCTTCTATGGCTTCTGACCAGTTGTCTACTTCAAGATACGAAATATAAATATTGCTTGTCTCTGATTCTTTTTTTATTAATAGCAATTGACTTCCATCGTGCGATAACCCTGAAGGGTAGAATTCACCATCAGATAAAATTTGCGGATTAATATTTTTCGCTTTTCGCCATTTGCCATTCTCCTTCACAGAGTAAAATATAGCATCGTAGAATTGTAAGCGTCTTATGAATACTAGTGTATTCCCGTCACCCGATACAACAGGTCTTTCTTCTGAGAAACGCGAATTAATTGCCTCTCCAAGATTTATTTTTTCATATTCAATAGGAGCATCTTGAATAATTTTTGCTCTTTCGCAGGACTTGATTTCCCGCTCGACAATACCCGGATTATAGTTGCCCCAAAAAAAGGGAGAATCAATAAACTTTGCATAGCTCTCCAAAGCCTTATCCAATTTGTTATTGATACGATAAGCATTGCCCAGATAAAAATATGCATGCAATGGAGCGTTCCTTTCTTCCTGCGACCTTCTCTTATACTTTTTCTTTGGTACAACATTTTTTACCGCTACTTCAAAATAAGGTATTGCAAGATGCTCCTTTGAAGGAATATTCAGATAACATTCTCCAACCTTAAAATTATAATTTGAATTAAGCGAGTCTATTGCTACCAGTTTGATATAATACATCACTGCATTTTTATATTCTCCCCTTTTAAAGAAATACTCACCTTCTCTAAAGTTTTCACTAATTGCATTATCATTTTGGCAAAAAGTCTGTATTGTAGTAAAGCCTATAACGAATGCTATAAACAGGCATGAAAGAAACATTTTCATCGATAGCAAGTTTGGTTAATTCAAAAATAAAAAAAAGGCAGCAAAATGTATACCGATTTATTAAGAGCTCAATTGGCAATGAATAACAAAAGCTGTCTGGTAGAAAGACAGCTCATTTATTTATTTCTGTTGAATTTTCAAATGCTCTGGCACCGGATCAATCCGCTTTATAATTAAGGTATTGTTATCAACACCTGTTATCTCAAATTCGACTCTGCGATTGTATTTTCTGCCCTTACTATTATCTGATCCGTCTTTATTGGTGTTCACTGCGATAAAATCAACTTCACCTTTTCCAATTGCTTTTAGCCGATCAGCATCAATCCCCTGTTCAATAAGGAAATTCATGGCTGATACTGCTCTTTTTTCTGCCAATCTTACGTTATAATAAGCTGGTCCTAAAGGATCAGTATACCCAATCAGTTCTACACGTATATGCGAATTTTGCCTGAGCAAATCAACGATCTTGTGTAATTCTTCCTTGCCCTTTTCAGTTAGAATCGATTTATCAAAGCCAAAAAAGACGGGAGAAATAGCAATGGTTTTAACCTCCGCTATTTCAAGCGTCTGCTCAGGTTCTTCTCTAATTTCGGAAGATTCCGGCATCTCTGTCAATGGTGCCGGAATGATCCCGGTTGTCGTATCAGGTTTTGTATCAACAGGAATAACTTGTTGTGCAATACTTTCATCGATTTTTAAAGGATATATAACTTTATATATATCGGTAGCACCATAACTATCCTCTTGTATTTTTTCCATGTATGCCACTACACCATTGTTCCAAGGATAGTAAAACAAATCATCATCTGTTGTGTTTATCGGAAAACCCAGATTCTCAGGTACAGACCATTTCCCCTCACCTTCCAATTTTGATTCAAATATATCATAACCTCCCATGCTTGTAAATCCCTGTGAGCCAAAATAAAGTTGTTGACCATCTTCAGTAATAAATGGAGTATCTTCATTAAGTTTGGTGTTAATGTCAGTGCCCAGATTTATCGCCGGTCCCCACTTCCCCTCTGCGGTCAGATGAGAAACATAGATGTCCATGTCTCCTATTCCTCCTTTGCGGTTACTTGTAAAATAAAGTGTTTTACCATCTTTTGAAATGCAGGCATGAGACTCCCAGTATTTTGTATTAATGTTTGAGCCCAGGAGTTCAGATTTTGTCCATCTGTTATCTACATAATGACTGACAAGTACATCACTATTGAATTCATCTTCCTTTGTAAGAAGGAGCATGGTGCCATCATACGATAAAGAAGTGACAAATTGGTTTCCATCAGACATTATCTGAGGCGTAATATTTTCAGGTTCTGACCACTCTCCACCAATATTCCTGGAAAAAGATACCGCATCATAAAAAGGCAACCGATTCATATAAACAAGAACTGATCCGTCTCCTGAAACCACAGCTTTGTAGTTTTCACCACTGTTATTGATAACAGGACCAAGATTAGAAAATTCAACATCTATCGGATGTTTCATGAATTCGCTGGCAATATTGCAGGCCTCAATCTGCTGGTCAGCATATTTATGCAAATTTGATTCATTCTCGGGCAAAAGTTTCTTATATTCTTTATAAGAACGAATAGCATCA
This sequence comes from Bacteroidales bacterium, assembly GCA_030626465.1. GTDB lineage: Bacteria > Bacteroidota > Bacteroidia > Bacteroidales > UBA10428 > UBA10428. The sequence goes on along the minus strand of DAOUOU010000003.1, from coordinate 17,630 downwards.
TCCAATCTGTTGTTTACCCTATAAGCATTACCAAGGTATAGATAAACATCAATGGCAGCATTCTTTTCTTTAAGGCTACTTTCACGATATTTTGCAGATACTGATGTTTTAGCAGTTTCAAAATACTGAATGGATTTTTCTTTTTGCCCCGGAATATTCAAATAACAGATACCTATTCTGTAATTGATATTTGCATTATTATCATACCCTCTTCTGTAAACCTGTAAATAATCGTTAAGCGCGTCTATATAGAATTCCTGAGCAAGAAAAAACTCAGCATCGATAAAATATTCTTTCAAAGCAATTTCACTTTCACTTTTTTGCCCAAAAGAACTGAATCCCACATAATGAACCAGTATTAAGATAATAATCAGCCTTTTCATCAGGATGGATTTTATTCAAATTTAAATCAATAACATGAATAAAACAGATCACTCTATTAACAATTTCATTCCATGTTAACACCATTAAATTAATAAAAAAAGTTGAGATAAGATTGATACAAATATCTTGAATTCTGAATTTGTTACTTCTGTTTTAGTCTTTCAGGCATATGAATCTCTATAACAAAGATAACTTCTGATGTATCCTGTTGAGGTACGAGTTCAACTCTTCTGTTATATCTTCGTCCATCAGAACAATCAGTCCCATCTGTATTTGTGTTAATTGCAATCGGATTGGATTCTCCATGGGCTATAACCTTAATCCTTTCCTGGCCAATATTATCAGAAAGGAGATATCTGGCAACGGCGTTTGCCCGTCGCCTTGAAAGATAAAGATTATAATTCTCGCTACCAATTGCATCTGTATATCCTTCAATGTTAATTACAAGAGAGGGATATTTGTGCATAATACTGATTATGGTATCGAGATAATTCTTGTATACGGTTGAAAATACATGATTATCAAAACCAAAAAGCAAATGTTTTAGATACACGGTATCTCTTCTTATTTCCTCTGATTCAATACTATCAACCCTTTGAGCGAGAGTTCCTGTAATTACTTCCTTCTCGGTATCTCCATCTTCGAGAATTACCGTGCCGGAACTAATATTTCCCTTCTGATCAAAAACAAGAATCGAAAAATTTCCTGCAGGCAATAATATTTCGTAATTTCCATCCGGTTCAGGAATTCTGCTTATAAGTGTGTCTGATGTTTCATTATTAACAACTATTACCTGGTGATCTATGTAATTTGAACTATCAACCGATTGTACTTTTCCCCTTACATCAAACCGGGGAGAATTTGCAAACACCATGCTATTGTAACGGTATATGTCGTATGCAGTTGAATTGGACTCTTCCAGACGTGACATTAATCCGGAAATACCACTTTCAAGAGGAAAATAAAAAAGGTCATCATCGGTTGTTGATACCGGCGATCCCATATTGATCGGTTGTCTCCACTCGTTTTTTTCTTTACGCAAGGAATGAAAAACATCGTATCCTCCCATATTCAGATGCCCCTGTGAACTAAAATACAGAATATTATCATCGTTATTGATAATGGGAGTTTCTTCGTTGTAGGGGGTATTAATAATTGGTCCCAGATTTACCGCAGGTCCCCAGTTGTTATTTTCGTCAAGTTTTGACATATAAATATCCAAGCCTCCATAACCTTCGGGACGATTACTTGTAAAATACAGGGTCTCATTCTTTGCCGAATAACTGGCATGTGTTTCGTGATACTTTGTGTTAATATTTTTATTCAGTGGCTTTAGTTTAGACCAGCCACCATCAGCAAATTGAATGGAGTAAATTTCACCTGCCTTCAGGGCTTCATATATGTATAGCAGCAATGTTTTTCCATCGGATGATGCACCAACAAGTATATGATCCCCATCACTTCCAATTTTTGGTGTTAAGTTTTCAGGCATACCCCAACTATCATTATCACTTTCCACACGCATTAAAGCATCATAAAACTTCAGTTCTTCCATATAGTACAATACTCTGTCATGGTCAACCAAAACAGGATTGAAATTTGAAAATTCATTATTTATATGATCCGGAAGTTTCTCAGTACGCGGTTCTCCCGGGAAAGCACCCAGAAGAATAGCATTTTCGCATCGTTTGATATGCATATCGATTATTGCATCCAGCTCCGAGTCACTAATTGCCACCTTATCTCGAAGTGATTCAAAAGTTTTAATCGCTTTTTTTAGTTCGTTATTTATTCTGTATGCTACACCTAATAAGAGAATCGCCTTGAGCGGAGCATTTGTTTCCTCAACAGTATTTTGATAATCATACCTTACATTTTGGCTGGCACTTTCCAGATATGGAATTGACCTATTCTTTTTACCCCGGATATTCAAATAACATATACCAATTTTATAAGAGATATTGGCATTTATTACTTCTTTTTTCTCAAGTAACATATAAAGAGGCAGAGCCTCTATGTATTCATTGGCGTGCAGGTATTCTTCTGCCTCATTATATATATCCTTATTTGAAAGCCAGATTTGAGCGGGAATATCTACAATAAAAATTGTCTGTAAGATGAGTACTAGTGCTGAATATAGGCAATATTTCATATACTTGGCTATTATTTTTTTCTACGTCGGGATAGGAGAATAATTAATATCAATATTACGATATTTACTAAGATAATGGATGTCAGGAAATTCTTGTTCTTCCAAATTTTCTTTTCATCCACATCATAATTTTTATCAATTCCCTCTGCAAGTCCACGTTCCAAAATCATTCTTATGAGTAAATTATTGATATCAGACTCAGTGAAGTCGTAATCCTGAACCGAAACTAAAAGATATTGCAATAGCTCAAATGGATTTGAAAAATATTTTAATGAAGTATCTGCAAGAGCCTTATTGATTGAGGCAATACTATAAGATTTTATTTTATGTGCAAATACATTAATATCTGTAATACCTATCAATTCGAGAAGTAAGTTATACACTTCTTCTCTTGAGAAATCTTTATGTTGGGATTGTTCAACAAGATACCGCAATAATCCTTCGTAACTGTGAATCTGCTTTTCATCCATATTAAGCAGTAAAAGTTGTGATTTTAAAGTGCCTCTTGCACTATTGGTAAGTACCTCGTTAAAAGAATTCAAATAATACTTTTTATTATTTGAGACCAGTTCCAGAATTTTAATAAGTTCTGCCAAAGTAAAGCTTCCCTGGGATGCAATATCAAACAAATGTTCGGTCAAATCAACCGAATTATTAATCCCCAGAGGTTCAAATTGTATACTTGTCAGATAATCATGCAAACTATCTGTTGAAGCTGCTAATAAATTCTGGTAAAAATAATCCAGGCCTTCGGTAGTAGATGCCAGTTGAAGTAAGGAATAAGCATCCTTATCACCAATATTGTTTGAAAGCAATTCCCAGGCCTGAACGGATGTTGCCATATCAATGTCTTTTATGGAAAACTCATCTGTATTCCTATGAAATCCTAACAGATAATTGTATGTCTCTTTACCACTCTCAAATTTATCTGATACAATTTTCAGTAATGCTTCCTGTATGTTCTTTTCTAAAACAAGTTTTTTCTTTAGAAGAGTTTGAATATAGATTATAGGGATAGTTGAACTATCAAGAACACGTTGCCAATTACTGTCTTGTTCTGAATATGCTTTTTTAAGCTCCAGATCGAATAGTATAATGCTCTTTTGTGTAAAATATATGGAAAAGACCTCGTCAATATCTTTCTTTATAAATCCCTTTTCCTCTGATACTTCTAAAAGATGAGTATACAAATGGTAATAGCTCTTGAAATCAGAGGTTTCTATCTCATGCAAATACTCCTGCAATGCTCCTACTGCTAACAAATCAAACGATTTGGCATACAACGACAGAATAGCTTCCTTTTCCTGTAATTTAATTTCTTTTTCAGCCACATAAGGCAAATAATAGGTAACTACAACTTCTGTTGAAGAAATAACTCCATCTTTATCAGTAGCCGTAAACTTTAATAGATTTTCTCCTGGTTTTGGTTTGTAGAAATATGTAAATCTCTTATTAACAGATTCTAACCGTTCTGAATAGCCAAATCTGTCGTTAACCGAAACCTCAATATTCAAATCGGATCCTTTTGGAATGATAAGGGAAATAGGAACAACACTTGAATCACTTACTGCATAGAAATCGCTTTTTGCTACTATCTTTTCTTTTACTGGTGATCCAATTTCTACAGGAGGTGTTTTACTGTCAGTTTTCACTAAATTCATTGCAGGCAAAACAACAATTGTCTCAGGTTGTGTAAGGGAAAGGATTATTTCTTTCTGGTAAGATTCAACTTCCTGCCCCTCAATTACTAAAATATATGCGCCCTGTGAGGCGGGTAATGAAATACTCCCGTCTCCTTCAACCATGGTTTCGTTAACTATTTCCCTTGTTTCTGTATCAATAAGTTTTGCAGTAAGCTTTTTATAAAATCTCGAACTGGCATCAGCAACGTTTAACTGTCCCTTTACCTCAAAACTTCGAGGAATCATCTCATTATACACTTCAATCTTATAAATGTCCAACATGCCAAAAGAACTTGATTCATCAAACAAGGAATAGTAACCAAAAGAATTTACTCCTATCGGATTATAAAATAAATCGTCGTTGGTAGTATTAACCGGAGAACCCATATTTTTTGGTTTACTCCAGGTACCATTGCTCTTTAAATTGCTTACAAAAATATCATAACCTCCCATTGTTTCATGCCCTTGAGAACTAAAAAAAATTGTATATCCTTCGTTACTTAAAAAAGGTGTGTCTTCATTATAAGGAGAGTTAATAACCGGGCCAAGGTTTACTGCAGATCCCCACTCTCCTTTTGCGCCTTTCTTTGATTTATAAATATCAAGGCCTCCATATCCGCCGGTACGATTTGAAGTGAAATATAGGTATTGTCCGTCTGGTGAAGGAGTTGCATGCGATTCCCAGAATTTGGTGTTGATGTTAAAGTTCAATTTGATTAATCTTCCCCAATTATCTCCAACAAGTTTGCTGGAATAAATATTACCGTCATAATTGTCACTTCGATACACAAAAATTTCATCTCCAAAATAGGAAATTCCGCATGAGTAAGTATTCCCATCCAATCCAAAATCAGAAGTTAGATTTATGAGTTCATACCAATTTCCATTGTCATCTTTCTTGCTTAAAAATACCCCATCATAGAACTGTAGTTTTCTTGTAAATATTAATGTTTTCCCATCGCCGGAAACAACCGGATTGATCTCTTCAAACCTTGAATTAATTGTATTACCCATATTTATAGGTGAGAAAAATACAGGATTGCCAAGCATCTTTTTTGCAACCTGACAGGCATTTATATCTTCATTGACAATATCTATGTCAAATTCATCAGGATGTGCAAGATTTTTAAAACGCTGATAACTTTCAATGGCTTCGTCAAGCATATTGTTGATATGGTAAGCTCTGCCAAAATAATAAAGGGCTTCAAGAGGAGCTTGTTTCTCTCGAAAGTTATTCCGCTTGTATTTAAGATTGATGTTTTCAGCAGATTGTTTAAGGTATTGCAAAGATTTATTTGCCAAATAGGTATCGTTGAGATAACATACTCCAATTTTGAAGAGAACATTATAATTATTTGGTTCTGTACGTATTATCTTCTGGTACAAGGGTAATGCATCCCTGTATTCTTCAAACAGAAAATAAGATTCAGCCTCAATAAATAATTCTTTGGTATTGATTACCTCCTGAGTAATCGCATTAAAGCAAATTAGGGAGGCAATGGAAATGAGAGACAAAAACTGATAGTTAATCCTCATCTTTTAAAGATTGGTTGGTTTTTAACAAATTTAAAAATAATTTGTAATGCACATAATGATTATTTTACGAGAGTAACCATATATAGTAGAAAGATCATTCTAACTTTTGTGTACCAATACTAATACTCAGGCAGTTCTTTGGTTAAATATTTTCCCAGAGTCTGAACAAATGAGCCACCTAAAGAACCATCCACAACCCTGTGATCATAAGTCAGGGATAATACCATGATATCGCGAATCCCCAGTGTTTCCGTGCCATTATTTATTACAACAGCAGGCTTTCTTTTTATAGCTCCCACAGCTAATATCGCAACTTCGGGTTGATTGATTATTGGAGTGCCTGAAATATTATCATACCTTCCCATATTTGTAATGGTGAATGTACCTCCTTTGATATCAGATGGTTTTAGTTTGCTTTGCCTGGCTTTTGATGCTAAATCAGCAACCTGAAGAGCAATGTTTGCAAAATTCCGTTTATCGGCATCTTTTATCACCGGTACGATCAGGTTTCCATCAGGTAATGCTGTTGCCACACCAATGTTAATATATTTCTTGCGAATAATAGAATGACCGGAAACCGAGATATTAATGTCCGGAAATTCTTTCAATGCTTTTACGGCAGCATAAACAACTGTTGGTGTAAATGTTAGCTTAACTCCATACTTCTTAGAAAAGTTATCTTTATTCTTGTTCCGCCATAGGACAAGGGAGGTTACATCAACTTCAACTGTAGAGGTTACATGTGGGGAAATTCGTTTGGAACGTACCATGTGCTCAGCAATTAACTTTCGCGTGCGATCCATTTCTATCAGTTCTTCGCCGGGACCTATGTTGTACTCCTCCTGTTTGTTTTCCTTCTGCACAGTTTTTGATACTTGCTCCCTGGAAAAGTCTGCTGATCTAACCGCCTGATAGCTTCTTCCTGAAACAATATAGGAAGTTAAATCTGCTTTTGTAATACGTCCGTTAAGCCCAGTACCTTTTATTTGCCTAAGTTCTTCGAATGTGATTCCACGGTTCTTGGCAAGAAAACGTATAAAAGGAGTCAAAATCAGATCCTCAGATGAGGATCTGATTTTTTTTGATTCTGAGCTCGAAATAACAGGTTTATCAGGAAGGATCTCATTATCTGCCACCTCTTTAAAAATTGTATTATCTCCAATGTCTGTATCTGTTTTTTCTTCTGTAATAACGATTTTTTTTTCGATCCCGCTCTCAATTATTGCCAGAACTTCTCCAACTTTTGGTATTTCACCTTCACGATAAATGATGCGCGAAAGCATGCCCGATGCAGGAGCAGGTATCTCTGAATCAACTTTGTCTGTAGCAATTTCCAGCAAGGATTCATCTTCATGAACAAATTTACCTTCCTCGACCAACCACTTCGTAATGGTGGCCTCAATAATTCCTTCTCCCATTGCTGGTAATATAACTTCTATTTTACTCATAATGAATTATCTGCCCAAATAATTAAAGTCACGTAATATGATAGATAAATCGGTTATCATTTTATAATCTTTTGCATACAACAAGTTCATCCGCTTAATAGTTTCAGTATTAATTGCCTTATTCCTGGATGCTGTTATAGGAGTAAGAATTCCCGGACTAATACGAGGAAGCAAACTCAACTCACTTGAATGGATATAATAAAATCCGACCCATGTTCTGACACCTATGATCACAAGAACAATATTCCGTATAAATCCTAAAGGTTTTTTGATAAAAAGAACAGATATGGGAATTGTCAGCAAAAGGGCCAATGCTGCAATTAAATCAAATATTCTCTTTTTTCTTCTGGCCAGATTTTGACTAAGTGAATTGAAATGAACAACGTACAACTCACCTGCCGAATTTATTGAACTGCTTCCAATTATTGACAGGCTTTCAGGGGGAGCTATTTTAAAATCAACTGATGTTTCGGAAACACTTAACATGGTCTGAATTATCTTCTGTGAAGGGATATCCTTGGCACAGAAAACTATCTCATCAATTCGGTTTATTTTTATGATATCATTAAGTTGCGAAAGATTTCCCATGTAGCTTTCAACTTTATCTTCATCTTTCCATCCCACTAATCCAATAAAAGAGGGATCAATATTTACCTGTTTCATAATTGAAAGAACCCTGTTACTTTCTCTGGGTGACCCTGCTATAACAATTCTTCTTTTCTGTTTTCTAAAGGATAGTTTTACATTATTCAGGATAGTACCAATAGTGATTCTGGTGAAAAATATGGAGAATGTTGCCCAAAGAGTTCCAAGAAGAATAAGTGCCCTTGAATATCTCAAACTCTCGGGAAGTAAAGCATAGATAAGGAGTAACACCATTGTACCAAGTGAAATACCCTTTATCAGGTCAATAGATCTGGTGCGTTTTTCATAAGCACCAGAAATGTATAAAAAGAAAAACCATATTATAATATAAGAAGGAACTACATACATCAGGTATTCATTAGGATAATAATTCTCCTTGCCAAACTTGAATTTCTCCCAGAACGGTTCCAGAAAATAGAATCCGACAAATACTAACAAAGCATCACTTAAGGGAATAATAATGGAAAGAAAGAATCTTCTGATGATTGAGGCTGAAGCACGTAAATAAATTGCCGAATTGATCAGAAAACTAAACAAGCGTGCATTTTTTACCGAAAAGTGTTTCCTTGCAAATATTATCATGGCTCTGTAAAACATCATTACATAATTGATACTGCCCTTTTTTGTACTCTCTCCCTTATAATGAATGATAGTTGTTTCGGGATAATAATAGTTGTCATACCCTGCAAGAATGATTCTGTAGGAAAGATCGATGTCTTCTCCATACATAAAGAATGTCTCATCAAGAAACCCTGTTTGGTCAAGAACAGACTTTCTAATAAACATAAATGCGCCCGATAATATTTCAACTTTATTTATATCATTATTATTCAGATAACCTAAATGATATCTTCCGAATAATTTTGATTTAGGTAAAAGAGCAGATAATCCAAAAATTTTAAAAAAAGATACAAGTGGAGTTGGCAGGGATCTTTTCGATTCAGGCAAAAAATTACCTTTGCCATCAATCATTTTTACACCCAGACTTCCTGCATCTGAATGCTTTTCCATAAAGGAAAAACATTTTGAAAAAGTATCTTCCTGTACAATAGTATCCGGATTAAGTAATAAAACATACTTCCCTTTGGAAATTTTAATACCCTGATTGTTTGCCTTGGAGAAGCCCAGGTTTCTGTTGTTTTGAAAAAGAATAACATCCTCGAATTTTTCTTTCACCATCTGACACGATCCGTCAACCGAGTTATTGTCTGCCACAATAACCTCACCACTCATGCCTTCTAATGATTTGAAAACCGAATGAAGGCACTGTTCAAGGAAATACTTGACGTTATAATTTACTATTATTACCGAAAGATCCATCGGTTGCGAAAAGAGGACAAATATACAATATAAATATTTAGGGGTGTAGTAAGACCCTCATTTAGAAATTTTTATTTCCTGGGAACATTCCATCATAAGTAGTCTGCACGCATTTCTATGTCCAAGAGAACATGATTTATTAAAATGATAGCATGCATTATCTATCTCTTCCAGTCTGAAATAAGTCATAGCCATGTTAAAATGAGTGATAGGGTTTTCATCTTCAAGCTTTAATGCTTTCTGAAACTGTATTACAGCTTCCTCGTATTCACGCAGTTCATATTTAATCATACCCTTACCATGACATGCTGCTGCAGATTTAGAATGTAATGATAATACTTCATTAAAATCATCTTCAGCTAAATCAAAATCCTGCAGATAAAAGTGAGCCATTCCCCTGTTCAGGTATACCTTGTAAACAGTATTATCTGGCATGTCCAGTTGAATAGCCCGGTTAAAATCATCAATTGCTTTTGAGTATTTTCCTTTTTGAAGATGCAGTAGAGCTCTAAAATAAAAATATTCCGGCTGGTCAGGATACATCCTCATATAGTCCTCTACATCATTATAAGCGTCTTTACTTCTATCCTGTTCCGTAAGTATGCTGATCTTCTTTTCTTGTCCATCAACATTATTTGGTTGTTTTACCAGAATATTCTCTATTGTAGTCAGAGCCTTAGTAATTTCTCCAGATGCTATATATCTGTCTACCAATAATAAACTTGCTTCTAAATCTTCTTGTTGCGATAATAATTGGGCATTAAATGATAATAAAAGAAGAATAAGAATAGAAAAATATAATCTGCAGGTCATGGTTCTATCCTATTTGGCATGTAAGATAGTAAAAAGAAATTTGAGTTTTACCTCGCGTATTAAGAACATATAAACAGTATATGGCTGGGTATCCTCGATTTTTTAGGTAAAATAATATCTGTGAAAATACCTGTCGAAGCTATTTCAATCAGCCACAGATTATTTCCTTTCAAGTTTTTTAAAATCCTGACTTAAAAATCCATCAGGTTTTTTATTTGAGATTTTATGATAATCGAAATAGTAAAAATTGGCATCTGCAGCTCCAATAATAATTTTATAACACCTTGCATTAATTTTCGTACCTTCAGGTCCAACTTTATGGAGAAATACAATATCCTTATCCCTGTTAGCAATAGCCTCAGTGATATTTTCCTTTGTTACAATCCTGAAATCGTAGGAATATATTTTCTTTATCCTGGCTGTGGAATTCACTTCATCTGATAATTCTTCTTCAAGCAAATACAGGTTCTTGCCCTTTATGTCCTTGATATTATTATTGTAATGTTGAAGAACATTTGCTGAAACTATCTCAGGATGATCTTTAATCAGCAAAGCATGTTTCTGGATGAATCTCACCAGAATTGCCAGTTTATATATGTAGTTGTCTTCCTCAACATTATAGTAGGATAGAGGAATAGAAGCAATATCTGGCATCTGGTTCTTTCTGAAATAATCTCCGCCAAGTGATAGGTGAAGGAATCTGTATCTCGCGTCTGTTTTGTCATTTTCAAATGTAACCTGCGACATATAAAGAAAAGAATACTGTGGATCAAATCTCAGCTCCTCAAATTCTTTGAAGGTGATGTATTCGAATTCTGTGATGGTCCATTCCTGTTCCATTACCTCCTTGATTACAATATTATATTCCAATAAGGGATTATCCAGCAACACTACCATGGTTTTAGTGTTAAAAAAGGCATTGATATCGTCTCTGCTTGGGATGTAACTTTGCGCAATAATTATAGTTGACAAGGCACTATAGATCAGAGCAATTATCGTTTTTCTCATGATTAAACATTTTTAATTTTTTGGAAAATATAAAGGATTTCTTGAGTTGAACTTACGTATATAAATAAATTTAAGTTGTTTCTTTTTTTTCTTACTCAGAGCAACGAATTCGTCATGTAATTCCGGATCCTGCATTAATATTGCTTCAAGCGATTCAAAGTTATAATCCAATACCCTTCCTGTTGTAAAATCCAGTAAATATTGTCTCATCTCTGTAGTTGGGTATGAGGAAGGATGCATACGATATGGATCATAATATGAATTGTAGTAATAGGGCGAATTATAATAATTGGTGTATGTTGTATGACTTGCAATAAAGTGACAAATGGCTCCTATTAATGTAATTCTAAAAAAATCATCATCTATATTTATATACAGGAATCCATTTCTGGAATATCCCCAAATATTATCAGATTTTAATTCATTCCTGTTACCAATGTTATCGTAATAAAAGACTTTCAACTTGGACAATACTTTATCAAAAAATTCGGGATCATTGTAATCATATGTTGAGATTATTCTGGATTTTGGAAGAGGAGAATTGGTTTTTATCTGATTAAAATTAAGATATAGTCCCTCTTTGAACTGAAAATCAGTTGTATATTCAACTAGTTCAGTGGAATCAACCTGTGAAGAAACGCAGTGGTTAACAAGTACAAGAAAAATCAATCCGGCCAATAATCTCATAATAAAAATAGTTCCTGTCAAAACAAATTTACCTTTTCTGTAGCAAAGTCAGAAATAAAAATTCAGCTTTTGTAAATGATTTAAAGTTGAAAATAACTTAAGGGCTTGTAATTTTAATAACGAAGAAAATTACTATTTATGCTAATTTTAATTAAATTTAATAAGTATTAAACCATTCCCCATTATGGGATTACTTCAGCAGTTAACAAACTATTTCTCGCAGAAAGTTGACAAAAACCTTGATCTGCAAGATACTGATAAGGTTATTACAATCAGCTATGCAGGTATTATCTCACTATTTTTCTACCTCACTTTTGGTGTTATTGCAATCATCAATGAGAATTACCTGCTTGCACTTGTATTGGGTATTGCTTCTGCATTGGTATACTTAACATATTATTTTCTCTATAGATCGTTAAAAATTGAATTATCCTCTAACATCATTCTGGTCATTACCGCCTGTGTTTTATTGTATTGTCTTGCAACCGGAGGTGCGTTTGGAACTGGCTTCCTGTGGGTTTTTCCTTTCCCTATTCTTGCTATTGCCTTAAAAGGACTCGATAATGGGACAAGAGGATCTCTTGTTTTCTTGATTTTCATTACACTAATTTGTTATCTAAATCTTTATATTACTGTGCTTCCCGATTATGAGTTAAGCTTTAGCTTGAGAATAATTGGTGCATATCTCTCAATCCATGCAATAATTTATACCTATGAATTTTTGCGTGTGCGTAATCTGAAAACTATGCAGGAATGGATTGCTGATAGTCGAAATGAAAGTAAGAGAAAGGATGATTTTCTATCTAAACTTTCACACCAGATCAGAACACCATTAAATAATATTACGCTGATATCAAATCTCGTCGACAGAAGTAAATTGCCTCCGGATCAACTAGATTTGTTTGAGACCATAATTGCTTCTACTAATAATCTTGTAAATGTTGTAGACAATATTGTTCAGATATCAACCATTGATATAGATGATGATGAAAAGAGTCAGGTAAGTTTTAACATTCAATCTACTATCGATAATACGCTTATGCTTTTCAGAAATCAACATAAGGATAAGCTTGAGATAGAATCAACAATAAATGCTCCTGAAACTCATTATATTGGCAATCCGGTAAGAATTAAACAATTAATACTTAACCTGATAGAAAACCTTATTAAAATTAGCTTTAACGGGAAACCAAAAATCTCAATCGATGTGACTATCTCAGCTGAAAATGATGAATTTAGTAAACTGGAATTTCAAATTGCCTGTCCTCTGCTAAAACTGAAAAAAGATGATAAGGATAATTATTTTGTTTCTCCGGATAATCCGATTCAAACAAAAAATGAATTGCAAAAGAATTATCTTGATTTTAGCATCGCTCGAAAAATAGTTCATCATTATCACGGAAGCTTTGAGGTTAGTACAAAGAATAATCGTACTTATATTGGTCTTGCCTTTTTATTGAATAACGATAAGACACAAAGAGTCACACCTGATGTACAATCAAAGCAAATTATTCAACCTTACATTAGCCAAAAACTTGAAGATGCAAATGTGTTGCTTGTTGAAGATAATTCTATAAATCAGAAAATAGTTATACTGAGTCTGAAGAATAAGGTTAAGAATATTGAGGTTGCCAGTAATGGCAAGGAAGCACTGGATAAATTTGGCACTACCAAATATGATCTTATACTGATGGATATTCAGATGCCTGTTATGAATGGTATTCTTGCAACAAAGAAAATAAGGGAGCTTGAATCAAGTACGAATACACAAACGCCTATTATTGCTATTACTGCAAACGCCTTATCTGGCGATAAAGAGTCTTGTCTGGCAGCCGGAATGAACGAGTACATTTCCAAACCATTTCAGGTAGAGATTTTGCTACAAAAAATGCGTAACCTTCTATCTCTGCAAAATCCTGAGTCTTAACTTATTTATCAATCCTTATACCAACAACCAAAACATCATCCACCTGGTCCAGGGATCCCTTCCAATCCAAAATACTTCTTTTAAGAAATTCACCCTGACGTTCCATAGGTAATTGATGCAATGCTAACAATAAGTGACGAAATCTTCTGTATTTGTATTTTTTCCCGTCCGGACCTCCAAATTGATCGGCAAAACCATCAGTAAAAATATAAATTACATCGCCTCTAGAAAGAGGAATAACATGATCATTAAATGATTTTTGTTCATTCTCCTCTTCATTCAAGCCAACAGAAAATCTATCTCCTTTAATCTCAGTAATGCTGTTCTCACGAATAAGATAAAGTGGATTAAAAGCACCTGCAAACTCGAGAACCTTCATTTCCTGATCGATAGCACAAAAGGCTACATCCATTCCGTCACGAAGTATTACACTATCGGCATCACTGAAAATGGACTCAAATCCTCTATTCAGACTGTTTAAAATTTCTGCTGGCTGTTTTTTCTTTTCCGTTTCAGTGATGCGTCGAAATAATTCAAATCCTATGACTGACATAAAAGCTCCCGGTACTCCATGCCCAGTGCAATCGACAGCTGCAATGTATATTCTTCCTTCAACTTCGTTGACCCAATAAAAATCGCCACTTACTATATCTTTTGGAATATGAAGAATAAAAGAATCAGAAAATAATTTCTTAAACAGTTTTTGGGATGGCATCAGAGCAATTTGAATTCGTTTTGCATAATTAATGCTATCCGTAATATTTTTATTTTTTATGGCTAATTCTTCCTTTTGTAATTCTATTTTTTTACCAATATGCTCTCGTTCGCGATATCCCTTGTTAAGTTTTCTCAGTTGTTTGGTTCTAAAATAGATTGTAATATAAAATACAATAATTAGAATAATTCCGTAAACAAGAATGGATACCCTTGACTGCCATATGGGAGCATTAATTTGAATTACGAGGTCGCGTGAGTCAGAATTCCAGATGCCATCACTATTTGATCCCAATATTTTAAGACGATAAATGCCGGCTTTTAAACCTGATACATCAATGAAATTCTGGTTATAAAGCGGGATCCAATTCTCCGGTCTTTCCAAACGCTCCAAGGAATATTTGTATTGGTTCTTTCCCGGAGCCCAGAAGTTCAATGCTGAAAAACCAATTCTTAAATAACGATACTCAGGTTCAACCAAGAGTGTATCAAGCCCGACCAGATTTTTAGTGAATCTTCGATTTTTCCCGGAGAATATGGCTTGCGTTAATTCAATGTTTGGAATATACTTATTCGCTATGATAGAATCGGGATAAAAAGTAACAAATCCATGCTTACCACCAAAGAGCAATTTGCCATCAGGAGCTACCGATGCAACCCTCCTGCCGAATATTCCAATATTTAGACCATCCTGAATAGTATAATGCTTGACTCTGTTTTTATTATTTTCAATGGAGATCAGCTCATTGCTTGTTGCTATCCATAAATCTCCATTGCTATCTTTTAAAAGGGAATTAATGCAATTATTAATTCCCTTTGTATGAAAATCAAATGAGGTAATCTGTTTACCCTGAGAATCATACACATACATTCCATCCGAAGTTGCAATTAATAAACGCTTGTTATCCAGTGGGAGAATATCATTAAGATAGCTTATATTATTTTTTATTGAATCAGTTATTGTGATAAGTTGTATTTGATTGTTTGCGCGATTCAATTCAGCAAGCTGGTGAGTCTGCATAAAATATATATGCTCCGAAGTAGATTTGATTTTTTCGTATGGTTCAGATGAGAGTAATTCAGATGAGATAGATTTGGGTAAGGCATCATTGCTTCCATCAAGAAAGTAAATACCATTACTGGTTGATATCCAGATAGTATCTGGGCCATCTGTATAAGCCGTATAAACGATATTATCAAGGAGAATAATTTCTGATTTCAGGGAATTATTGGTATAAAGGTTATTAGATGGCACATCAAACTCACTTAAGCCGCTATTGGTACATACCAATATTTTTCCTGAATTATTTATTTTCAATGAGTTGATCCTTGAGTTAAGGTTTTTACTGACGAGAATGGAATTTATGAGATCTTTCCTTTCAGGATCAACTATTAATAAGTATCCGGAGCTTAGACCTAACCATATCTTTCCATTCGAATCGAAAACGGCCGATGCAATATCTGAAGAAAAAGATCTTTCAAAAGCCTCAGTCATAAAATAATGCTTGAAGACATTTATATGGGGATTGAATTTGTATAAGCCTTGATCACTACCCAGCCAGTAAATACCAGATCGATCCTTTAGATATGATGAAATCTCACAGGTAGAAGTTGATGGTATTTCAAATATAGAAAAAGAAATTACGGATTGGTTGAGAAAATCAAATTCAATTATCCGCTTGAAAGTAAAAACCTGAAGAGTGCTATCATTTTTCTGGACAATATTTATGATCTCAATGTTATGATCCCCTGCAATCTTTAGAGAAGATATCTCTATCAATTGCTGATTATTAACGTACTGCCATATTCTCTTCTTGGAAAAAATCCATAATTCATTGTTTAAACCAGACCTAATTCCGTTGATTCCACCATCTTTTTCAAACAATTCAGTATATGTATCCAATATCGGGAAGATCGTATCATTTTTGTTATTGTAGTTAAAAATTTCATTCCCGGCAACAATGATTATGCTGTCACTATCAGAAAAAGATTCGATAGAATAATTGTGAGTAAAGCTGGTGAAAGGATTATTGTTCCCGAGAGGAATTCGTTCGCTATATCCTGATATCATGTCTAACTTACCAAAAAACTGTTTCCCCACATAGTAGACTTTATTATTTAGCGTATCAATAACAAAATCATATACTGGTGAAAAAGCAGAATAGTTAAGTGTGTCCAGAAAATTAGTATATGAAGTGAAACTATTGTTTTTCAAATCCAGCTTAAAAATTCCGGTTGCTGATGCACACCAAAGATTATCATCGCCTTCGCCCTGTATTTTAAAAAGATGATCATTTGGTATGGAAGAAATATCCTTTAAATCAGAATAATATTTATAAAAAGTATATCCATCGTAACGATTTAGTCCCTCGCTGGTGCCAATCCACAGAAAACCTTTACTGTCGAGATAAAGACTTGTGATATCATTGTGAGATAAACCCTGCTTAATAGTAAATCTTTCTACAGGATGGTATTTTTGAGCCCATATTGATTGAAATATAAATAGTATATAAAACAGTAGTAATAATCTGCTTCTCATGAATTTATTTACTCAGAGATATATATACTAAAATTAGTTAACTAAATGGTAAGAAACAATCCTATCATATGATATTATCCTATTTAACGTGAGCTCGACATAAGTAAAAGTATTAACAATCTGATTATCAGGTGTAGTTTTATTTACCCCCTTGCGTCACTTGAAAAGTGGCGGCTTAGACAGCCTCGACTCAGATATTATTAACTTCTCTATATTATTTATCGAAACCATAAATTGCTGCTTCCCCAAGCTCTTCCTCAATTCTGAGCAGCTGGTTATATTTAGCCATTCTGTCTGAACGACTTAATGATCCGGTCTTAATCTGTCCCGAATTTGTTGCAACGGCTATATCAGCTATTGTAGAATCTTCTGTTTCTCCTGAACGATGAGAAGTAACAGATGTATAGCCAGCACGATGAGCCATTTCAATTGCATCAAGCGTTTCGGTAAGAGTTCCTATTTGATTTACCTTAATCAGTATTGAATTTGCACAACCCATATCAATGCCTTTTTTCAGAAATTCGACATTGGTAACAAACAGATCATCCCCTACTATTTGACAGCGTTTTCCAATTTTGTCAGTAAGTACTTTCCATCCATCCCAGTCGCCTTCATCCATACCATCTTCGATGGAATCAATAGGGTATTTTTCAATAAGCTCTGTAAGGTAATTCGCTTGCCCCTCAGAGGTTCTAACCGATCCCTTATCCCCTTCAAATTTTGCATAATTGTACTTGTTGCCTTCATAAAACTCAGAAGCGGCACAGTCTAATGC
>DAOUOU010000138.1 GCA_030626465.1 Bacteroidales bacterium | reverse complement strand
TATTTCTGAGACGAACCAGCGCAATCTGGATATTGCTCTTGTTACCAATGGATATCATCTGGAGTCATTTATTGATCTATTAACTACTGCTTCCATTAGAGAAATTCAGGTGACACTTGATGGAGCCGGGCAGCAGCATGATGCAAGAAGACCTCTGAAAAATGGACACAGCACGTTTAATAAAATAGTTAAAGGTATTGATATGGCCCTTGAAGCAGGACTTCCGGTTAATTTACGAATGGTTGTGGATAAGGATAATATGCATGAGCTCCCTGCTTTAGCCAGATATGCCATTGAAAAAGGATGGACTGAAAATCCTCTTTTTAAAACGCAGCTAGGTAGAAATTACGAACTGCACCATTGCCAGAAAGAAACAGATACATTATACACCAGATTGGGTATGTACCATGATATTTATGATTTATTAAAGAAATATCCTGAGATTCTGGAATTTCATAAACCTGCTTTTTCCATATCAAAATTCCTTTTTGAAGAAGGGAAATTACCCGATCCACTGTTTGATTCATGTCCGGGAACAAAGACCGAGTGGGCTTTTGATTATACAGGAAAAATATTTTCTTGCACTGCAACTGTAGGCAAAAAAGGAGAGGAGCTGGGCACATTTTATCCTGAAATATCTCTTGACGAGGATAGAGTAGCAGAATGGGAAGACAGAGATGTTTTATCCATCGAACAATGTAATGATTGTACCCTTCAATTGGCTTGCGGAGGAGGGTGCGGTGCAGTAGCCAAAAATCAACACGGGCATATTTGTTCTCCCGACTGCAGGCCTGTAAAGGATTTAATGGCACTGGGCATTTCTTTCTATTTTGAATCCGAATTGAATCAGGAACTCCATAAGATATAATAATGAATCAAACGTTTAATACTATTCGTAATGAAAGAAATATCTGCAAGAAATTTCGAACATGAAGTATTGGAAGGAGGAAAAATTGTCCTCGACTTCTATTCATCAGAATGTCCTCCATGTGAAGCTCTGGCTCCTAAATTTGAAGCCCTCTCTGATTTGTTCGGTAATGATATTAAATTTCTGAAAATCTTTCGTCAGGAGAACAGAACCCTGGCAGAAAAATTCGGAGTTAGCTCTTCACCTACTGTCTTATTTTTTGAAGATGGGAAAGAAGTGGGCTTTCGTTTGAGCGGAGGGATTAAACGAGCGGAGCTTTTCGAAGGTCTTAAAATACTTGTTGGGAAAGATACAATCAACGAAGTTAAATCATCAATAGAGCCAACAACTACACACTGCGATGTTGCGATCCTTGGTGGAGGTCCGGGTGGATTAACAGCCGGCTTGTATTTGTGTCAGGCGAAGATTGATGCCATTATAATTGATATTGGCCTGCCAGGTGGGCATGTATCCACCACTCATCAGATTTCAAATTATCCCGGATTTATTGATCCTCAACCGGGTTACCTTCTCTCTCATAATATGAGTGAGCAGACCAAACGCTGTGGCACAACATACAAAGTAGCTGTTGATGTAACGCATGTTGATCTTGAATCAAAGGAAATTCTGATTGATGAATACGAGACTATAAAAGCAAAGAAGATTATCATTGCTACAGGTACCTCTCCCAATTTACTTAATGTTCCAGGTGAAGCAGAATTAAAAGGGAATGGAATATCCTATTGTGCTACATGTGATGCAAAATATTTTATTGACAGGGAAGTGGTTGTGATAGGTGGAGGTAATTCTGCCATCGAAGAAGCTGACTTCATTTCAAAATTCGCACGAAAGATAACAATTGTTCACCAATTTGATAAACTTCAAGCCAATAAGCAGGCACAGGAAAAAGCATTTGCCAACCCCAAGATCAATTTCATATTCGAACATGAACCGCGTTCCTTCAAAAAACATGAGAGTAAACTGATTACAGAGATTGAAGAACTTAAAAGCGGAAAAAGGAAAGAGATCATTTCGGACGGAGTATTTATTTTTATTGGAATGAAGCCGAATCTGGAAGTTTTGTCCGAAGGCCTGGAACTGGATAACTGGGGATATATAAAGGCCGACGAAGATATGAGAACGAATATAAAAGATGTATTCGCAATAGGGGATGTTACCAGTAAGAAGTATCGCCAGATAACCACGGCCATTGCTGATGGCACCATAGCAGCCATTGCCATCACAAGAGAATTGGATAAATAATTGCAGGAAATATTAAAGAAGAGGGTGTTTAAAAAGTCTTTGAGCTTCTTGTGTCTTCTTGGTGTAACTTTATGTTATAGCTTTAAATAACTGTTACACAGACCTGTCAGCCGGCAAAACAGGATTTTATAAAGCATCTGCAAAGTTACACAGAGAAAAATATGTTTTTTTATCTGAATCTTATACTTTTTGAACACACTCTTTATTAATGCCTTTATCGGTAGCTACTTAGATACTGTAACTGAGTCACCGATATGGTGAGCCAAAAATTTCTCCATTGCACGGTAAAAGTCAAATCTGTTTTCTTCGTTATGGAAGCCATGTCCTTCATTGTCTTTCACCATATATTCAACCTCTATACCTCTGGCTTTCAATGCTTCTACCATCTGGTCCGATTCTGCTTTATTTACTCTCGGATCATTTGCACCCTGTGCTATAAACAGGGGTGCAGTAATTTTATCAGCATGGAATACCGGAGAAACCTCTGCCAACAGAAGACTATCTGCCTCCGGATCTCCAACCAATTCATAAAACAGTTCACGCAAAGGTTCCCAATAGGGTGGTATTGTATTCATAAAAGTAAACATATTCGAAACCCCAACATAATCAACACCACATGCATACACATCAGGAGTGAAAGTTAATCCGGCCAGGGTAGCGTAACCTCCATAACTTCCGCCATAGATGGCAATACGTTCAGGATCTGCAATTCCCTGGTCAATCAGCCAGTTTACTCCATCGGTAATATCATCCTGCATTGTACGGCCCCATTGCTTAACTGACTTCAACCAGAATTCTTTCCCATACCCGGTTGAACCTCTGAAATTCATTTGAAGCACAGCAAATCCAC
The DNA here is from genome assembly GCA_030626465.1 of Bacteroidales bacterium. Classification (GTDB taxonomy): domain Bacteria; phylum Bacteroidota; class Bacteroidia; order Bacteroidales; family UBA10428; genus UBA10428. The sequence goes on along the minus strand of DAOUOU010000138.1, from coordinate 4,455 downwards.
GATTTGCGAGGAACTGAACCTCGGGATTGAATCTCCAGGTATCTCTATGCCAGGGACCTCCGTGAGGATTTATAACAACAGGAAGATTTTTTGCTTCGTAGCCTACTGGAAGCGAAAGATAGCCATGTATTGTCAAGCCATCCCTGCTTTGGTAGCTGATTGGTTTCATTTCAGCCAGATGGTCTTCATTCAACCAGGGACTGATATCAGCAATTTTATTAAGCTCTTTTGTTTCAGAGTTGTAAATATAATAGGCTCCCCGACTCCGATCACTAAAGGTTCGGACAATAAACTTCTTCTCTGCAGTATCTGTGGCAGATATTCCTATTTCATAGCCTGGTAATTCCTGTTGTAAAAATTCATGTCTTTGTCTGGCCGCTTCATCGAAGAAATGGTACTGTCTTTTGTCGGTTGTATAAGAGGCTGCAAGAAGGACTTTTCGTTTACGCGAATAGTGTAATCCGTTAACATCCACTTCTTCATTTTTATAAAGGCTTTCTACCTCTTCTCCGGTGTTGGGATCAAAGATTACAATTTCTTCCTTATCCCGACCAAGATTTGATGATACATACAATTTTTCGTTATCAAAAGTGAAAAAATGGAGATTGAATTTGTCTCGCCAGCTTGTTGTAAGTACTTCACGGAAATCCTCTTCTTCGTTATCTCTAAAGAGCAAGGTTTGATTTACACCGTCTGTGATAGCATAGGCGGCTCTTAAATTACCATCATGATCAGTTATCCATCCAACTATATTTCCGGGGTTTTCAGCAAGCATGACCATTTCTCCCGTTTCAATATTCAGACGATAAGGATCAAAAACCTGTGCAGATCTTTTGTTCAAACCTATTAACACTTCGCTTGGATTGTCTTCAAGATCATCGATTAGTGTGGTTCGTACACCGGGAAAGCAGGTCAGGCATTTCAGGTTTTCACCGTCTATATCTACTCCAAAAAGTTTATAATCCTCATTACCTCCTTCATCTTTCACATAAAGAACCCTGTTGTCATTGGCCCATATATAACCGGCAATGTCACGGTCTGTTTCAAAGGTTATTTGGTTGATTGAATCTTGTCCGATCTCCTGAATGAAAATATTCATCCTGCTTTCATATGGGGCAGTGTACGAAATATACTGGCCATTAGGAGATATTTTAAAATATGCTTTTTCCGGATTCTTGAAAAATTCTTCCAATTCAATACGTGGAGGTTTTTCTATAGTTTTAAGGCAAGATGAAAGAACAAGTGCCATAATGGGTAAAATAAAAAATAATTTTGTTTTCATTGGGTTGAGGTTTAACATTGATTACTATTTGCTATTTTGGTCACCGAAATTAGCCTCCTTCAGTAGAAAAAACAAATAAAAGCAGATTATATTTGTGATTTTTAGATTTTTTATAACAAAGCAGGTACCAGCAGATTTGAGACAGTAATTGTAACAATCATGGAGAAGGTCAAAGAAAGCATTATTAAACTAAGCAAAACTCTTGATGGTGAGGTATTAACAGACAGGGTCAATCGAACGCTTTATGCTACTGATGCATCTGTCTATCAGGAAATGCCTGTCGCGGTAATTATTCCGCAAACGCGGGCAGATATTGCCAAAATAATACAATTTGGTAGTATACATGGTCTGCCTATTATTCCGCGAACAGCAGGAACATCACTAGCCGGACAGGTTGTTGGAGGAGGAATTGTTGTTGATACATCTAAATATCTGACGAAGGTTATTGAGCTTAACAGGGAGGAGAAGTGGGTAAGAGTTGAGACAGGTGTTGTGCTTGATGAATTGAATATGCAACTTAAGGAGTATGGCCTGTTTTTCGGACCTGAAACATCTACATCAAATCGATGTATGATTGGTGGAATGGTTGGTAATAACGCCTGTGGGGCTCACTCGTTGATTTATGGGAGTACACGCGACCATACATTGGAAATCAAAGGCTTATTAAGCGACGGGTCTGAAGTTCATTTCAAATCATTGAACAAATCAGAATTTTCAGAGAAGTGCAGTCCGGAAGGACTGGAAGGTGATATTTACAGGAGTATTAATAGCCTGTTATCCCTGCCAGAAAATCGCAAACGGATAAAGGAAGAATTTCCTGATCCACGAATAGAACGCAGAAATACCGGATATGCCATTGATATTTTAATGGATTCGGAACCTTTTACCGACGGAGGGAAACCTTTCAATTTTTGTCAGTTAATATGTGGCTCGGAAGGCACTTTGATGTTTATTACAGAAATCAAACTCAATCTGGTTGACCTGCCTCCTTCCGGGAAGGGATTGCTGGTGGTTCATCACCATAACATAGCCGAAGCGCTTAAAGCTAATTTGATCGCTTTGAAGTACAGTCCCGGGGCCATTGAACTTATTGATGACATTATACTTGAATGTACCAAAAGCAGTATCGAACACAGTCGCAATCGCTTTTTTGTAAAAGGGAATCCGGGAGCTTTACTGTGTGTGGAATTTGCCAGGGAAAGCAGGGATAAGATAAGTGAAATAATAAAGGATCTTATAGAGGAATTGAAAAAAGAAGGGTATGGATATGAATACCCTGTATTATATGGTGATGATATCGCTAAAGTCTGGGCGCTAAGAAAAGCAGGACTGGGATTGTTATCAAATATACCAGGTGATGCCAAGCCACAGGCTGTTATCGAAGATACTTCAGTGCCTCCTGAGGTATTACCTGATTATATCGATGAGTTTAATAAGATATTAAAAAAACACAAACTTAAGTGTGTTTTTTATGCCCACGTAGCTACAGGAGAACTGCATCTAAGGCCTGTTATTAATCTGAAAACAAAGGAAGGGATCGAACAATTTCATGCCATAGCACTGGAAATGGCTCAACTGGTTAAAACATTCAGAGGATCATTAAGCGGCGAGCATGGAGATGGCCGTTTGCGAGGAGAATTTATTCCTTTTATGATCGGAGAAGAGAATTATCAATTGTTAAAGAAGATTAAAAGAGCATGGGATCCGTATGGATTATTCAATCCGGGTAAAATAACCGATACTCCACCGATGCATACCAGCCTTAGGTACAAGCCAGGCCAGGCTACTCCGGAGTATAATACATTATTCGATTTTTCAGAAACCATGGGAATTCTGCGACTGGCTGAAAAATGTATCGGTTCCGGCGATTGCCGGAAATCAGCCGTCATAGGAGGGACCATGTGCCCGTCCTATCAGGCAACTCGCGACGAGGATAAGACAACACGTGCCCGTGCAAATATTTTACGTGATATCCTGAAAGATAATAAACATACGAATCCCTTTAATAATAGGGAACTATACTCTATTCTTGATTTGTGCCTCTCATGCAAGGGATGTAAAACAGAATGTCCATCCGGTGTGGATATGACTAAATTAAAAGCAGAATTTTTATTCCAATATTATAAATCAAATTCACCTTCAATACGTACCAGGCTTATTGCTAATTTCTCCGGGTTGCAAGCTCTTGCCTCCAGGGTCAGCGGACTTTACAATAAAATTGTTTCGAACAGATTTTTTGCAACTCCTTTAAAGAGAATTATAGGTTTTGCGGTTGAAAGATCACTGCCCGGGGTTAACCGGCAAACGTTCAAAAAGTGGTTAAAAAAGAATCTGACAGCTCTCAATCAGAACATTGAGAAAAAGAATGGCTCAGTTTATCTTTTTATCGATGAGTTTACGAATTACAACGATACCCATATTGGCATAATATCTTCCAAACTGCTAACCAAACTGGGGTATGAGATTAAGGTAGCAGACAACATGGATAGTGGTCGGCCATACCTTTCAAAAGGTTTTTTAAAAAAGGCAAGAAAGCTGGCAGTGAAGAATGTTGAGATCTATTCTTCAATAGTAGATAAAAACACACCACTGATCGGTATTGAGCCATCAGCTATTCTTACATTTCGCGATGAATACCCGGATTTGTTAAGGGGAGAGGAAAAACAAAAGGCATTAGCACTGTCCGCAAATACCTATACGCTTGAAGAATTTATTCACCGGGAAGTAGAGCAGGACAGGATATCAGCAGAAAGGTTTACATGCAATTCGGTAAAAATATTATTTCACGGACATTGTCAGCAAAAGGCTATCTCAACGACGGATGCAACAAAAAAGTGTTTAGGTCTCCCAAAAAATTATACGGTAGAAGAGATCAAGTCAGGGTGCTGTGGAATGGCAGGTTCTTTTGGTTATGAGAAAGAACATTTCGATCTATCCATGAAAATTGGCGAACTGGTTTTATTTCCTTCGGTTCGGGGGGCGGAAGAAGAAACAATAGTTGCTGCACCGGGCACTTCATGTCGCCATCAAATCAAGGACGGGACAGGAAAAAAAGCACTTCATCCGGTGGAGATTTTGTATGAAGCACTGATTAATCGATGAGTTGGTGAAGTAATTAAATGAAGATTCTGATGAACTGTAAGATCTTTGAAATGTTGAGAAGTTGAGAAGTT
>DAOUOU010000067.1 GCA_030626465.1 Bacteroidales bacterium | reverse complement strand
CTGGCAGAGAGTTTTTGTACATGAAAGCAGGGGGTTCTTTAAATCCCCCTTCGCATGCAACAGTTGATAATCACGAACATTACGTTTATCAGGAAGGAAAAGCTGTTTTTAAAATTGCAGTTTCCGTTATGTCAGATATTGCTGTTGATATTATGAAACAAAATAAGATAAAACCTGAACAACTTGCCTGGCTTGTACCTCATCAGGCAAATATGAGAATAATTGAAGCTGTTGCAAGGCGTATGGGAATTGAAAAAGATCAGGTAATGATTAACATCCAGCGCTATGGTAATACTACTGCAGCTACTATTCCTTTATGCTTCTGGGATTATGAAAAGCAATTAAAAAAGGGAGACAATTTAATCCTGACAGCTTTTGGAGCTGGATATACCTGGGGCAGTATTTATCTTAAGTGGGCATACGATACCAAATAATTATAAACCCGGATTAGCCGGGTTTTTTTGTGCTCTGTTCTGATTCATGATCTTATTAAATTTATATATCTTTACTCCTTTATTTTAAGTTATAGACATAAAATTTAAATTGAAAATGGCAAAATACATTGAACAAGAAAATAATACAATCAATCTGATTGGAGCAGGGACCAATATTAAAGGACACATTGACTCAACAGGCGATATCCGAATTGACGGCACCTTAAATGGAAATCTCCGGACAAAAGGTAAAGTGGTCATCGGGAATACTGGTATGGTCAAAGGCGAAGTACATTGTAAAAATTCAGACCTTGAAGGAAAAGTTGAAGGGAAGATCCTCGTCCAGGAATTGCTTTCTTTAAAATCAACATCCACTATTCTTGGTGATATTAGTGCCAAAAGACTGGCAATTGAACCTGGGGCCAGATTTAGCGGGAATTGTCAGATGACCAGTACTGACTCACCCATAAAAGATATCGAACCAATAAAAGATGTCAAGCAATCAGTCGTTCAGGAAGAACCAAAAAAATTCAAATAATTTTACCAGATACTCTGGGATAGTTTTTCAAATGGCTGTTATCATTCTTGCCGGCACATTCGGAGGTATAAAATTAGATAGAAAATTAAATCTGGAATTTCCTGTTTTTACTGTATTGCTCTCCTTATTATCGGTTATCCTTGCAATGTATATTGTGATTAAAGATTTTATCGGTAAACAATAAGATGAATACTCATTTTAAGAAATTTCTAATAAAAAACCTAATTGCTACACTTGCAATAATTTTGTTTGGCGCTCTCTTGTTTTCTAAATTTCTTTTTAAATATTTTCATCTTTTCTACCTATTAACTGTGTTGGTCACATTCTTTGTAAATCTTATTGTTTATTATATCGTTACAAAGAAATCAGCTGGTTCAGATAAATCATTAATTGTTGTTGTAAAATCGTTTGCGATAAAGTTTTTCTCTTACCTGACCATTGCCCTTGTTTTTCTTCTTATTGTAAAAACCCAGGAACTGAGAGTTGCATTTGTAATCCTTCTCTTTCTCCTCTACTTAATATTTACTTATCTGGAAATAGCCTCTTTAATAAGGTTTTTCAAAACACAGAAAGATTAATACATCATTTTTAATTTTCTTTATTAACTTTAGTTTAAAATGAATTAGTTAACATCATGCTTCGGGAAGGTAGATTAATTAAGGTGATAATTGGGGCATTGGCAATAGTTGTATTTACTGCAAATTTTATACTGGCTTCCGAATCTGAAGAATCACACGGTGAAGCATCCGGCCACGGAAAGTTTGATCCTGGCTCTTTTATTTTTGGCCATATTGGCGATTCGTACGACTGGCATATTATCGATATTGGACAAAAATCAATCAGCATCCCTCTCCCGGTAATTCTTTTTAGTAAAGAAAAGGGAATAATAATTTTCTGGTCTTCACGATTTAAACATGGTCATGCGTCTTACAAAGATTTTCGTCTTGAAACTGAGGGGGAAAACAAAGGAAAAATTATTGAAACTTTATCTGATGGATCTGAAGTGATTCCCTTCGATATTTCAATTACTAAAAACATTGCCGCATTGTTTTTTAGTATAATACTGATTCTTATCATTTTTATCAATGTTGGTAATGCTTATAAAAAGAGGCCGGATCAACCCCCAAGAGGTTTACAATCCTTATTAGAACCGGTCATCTTGTTTGTACGGGATGAGATAGCAAAACCATCAATCGGTGAAAAAAAGTATGAATCCTTCATGCCATTTCTGCTCACTGTATTCTTTTTTATCTGGATCAATAATATGCTGGGATTAATTCCCATATTTCCCGGAGGTGTTAATGTAACAGGAAATATTGCTGTGACAATGGTGCTGGCTTTCTTTACTTTTACTGTTACTGCTATAAGAGGTAATAAAAACTATTGGAAACATATTTTCAATACGCCAGGGGTGCCAATATGGCTAAAACTTCCTTTACCAATAATGCCTGTGGTTGAAACCATCGGAATTTTCACAAAACCTATTGTGTTAATGATTCGTCTTTTTGCGAATATTACAGCCGGCCATATAATTGTTTTGGGATTTGTGTCATTGATCTTCCTTTTTGGCGAGATACAACCTTTTTTGGGTTATAGCGTTTCTGTCGTGTCAATCATGTTTATCATCTTTATGACATTGCTGGAACTACTAGTTGCATTTATACAAGCATATGTTTTTACGTTTTTATCAGCCCTCTATTTTGGGATGGCTGTTGAAGACCATCATTAATTCATCTTAATACAAATTATTATGGTATTAACTATTTTACTTGAAGCAGCAGCAACATTAGGATTGGCTAAAGTTGCCGGAGCTTTTGCAGCAAGTATTACAACCATTGGAGCTGCAATGGGCATCGGAAAAATCGGGAGTGATGCCATGGAGGCCATTGCCCGCCAACCCGAAGCAGCAGGTGACATTCGATCTAATTTGATCGTTGCCGCAGCCCTGATCGAAGGAGTTGCTTTATTTGCTGTAATTATTTCATTGCTTGCAGTAGTGCTTTAATAACTTCAGAGGTATGGCGGTTGGTCATACCTCTGATAAAAAAAATTGAATATGGGACTTTTGATGCCACATACCGGGACAGTAATTTGGATGTTAATAGGCTTTTTAGCAGTGTTTTTCCTGTTAAAGAAGTTTGCCTGGAAACCTGTGCTTAATGCACTTAAACATAGAGAAGAATCTATTGAAAATGCCTTGAGAGCTGCAGATGCAGCCAAACAAGACATGGAAAGATTGCATATTGATAATGAAAGAATTATTGCAGAAGCAAAGCAAGAACGTGACAGAATTTTTAAGGAGGCACGTGATCTGAAAGAGACTATTGTTTTAGACGCAAAGGAGCAAGCAATTTCTGAGGCTGAGAAATTAATTGAGACAGCCCGAAGTAATATAAAATCGGAAAAAAATGCTGCAATAAAAGAAATAAGGGAATATGCAGTGCAATTATCTGTACATATTGCCGAAAAGCTCTTACAGGAAAAATTAGCCGGAGATAAGGAACAGAAAGAACTGATAGATAAACTCCTGAGAGATATTAAAACGAATTAATCATTCTGGATTATATGAACGATAGCTTAATTACAGTAAGGTATGTTAAAGCACTCTATCAATTAGCTGAAGAGGAAGAGAAACAGAATTTTGTTGAAAAGGATATTAAGGTGATTCTGTCTTCAATAATGGAATCTCAAATTTTTAAAGATTTTTTAAGCAGCCCATTATTAAAAAGCAGTGAAAAAGAAAAACTGATAGATAAAATATTTAAGAACAAGATACAGGAGTTAACCTTAAAATTTCTTCATCTTTTAATTGAAAATAAAAGGGAAATGTATCTCAGGAATATATGTCTTCATTTCATTCAATACCACAAACATAATCAGGGAATCAGCGAGGCATCTATTACTACGGCATGTCCTCTGTCTTCTTTGTATAAAAAGGAGATTTTCGATTTCATTTCAAAAAAATTCAAATTGAAGATCGAATTAAAAGAAAAAGTAGATCCTTCAATTATTGGAGGATTTATACTTCGCATTGAAGATCAACAAATTAATGCAAGTCTGAATACTCAATTGAATAAAATTAAACGTGAGTTGATTAATTCATAAAACAATACAATAATGTCAACAATAAAACCTTCTGAAGTATCGAAAATACTTAAACAACAGTTAAAAGGAATTAATACGGATGTTGAGCTGGAAGAAATTGGAACTGTTTTGCAGATCGGTGATGGTATTGCCAGAATACATGGTCTGAATAATGTAAGAGCCAACGAAATGATTGAATTTGAGAGTGGAGTAGTCGGGATTGTACTTAACCTTGAAGAAGATAATGTTGGTGCTGTATTATTAGGACCGTCAGAAGCTGTTAAAGAAAATGATTCGGTTAAGCGTACAGAAAGAATTGCTTCCATTAAGGTAGGAGAAGGCCTCCTTGGCAGGATAATTAACACATTAGGGACACCTATTGATGGCAAGGGAAACATTCATGGTAAGACATACGAGTTGCCTCTTGAACGCAAAGCTCCCGGTGTAATATTTCGTCAACCTGTCAATGAACCATTACAAACCGGAATAAAAGCTATCGATGCCATGACCCCCATTGGACGAGGCCAGAGAGAATTAATTATTGGCGACAGACAAACAGGGAAAACAGCAATAGCAATTGATACCATTATAAATCAGAAGGAATTCTACGATCGGGGAGAAGCTGTATACTGTATTTATGTTGCAGTAGGGCAGAAAGGATCAACAATTGCCAATATAGCAAAGACACTGGAGACCAATGGAGCAATGAGCTATACAGTAATTGTTGCTGCCAATGCTTCCGATCCTGCTGCTCTTCAGTTCTATGCTCCTTTTGCCGGTGCTTCAATTGGTGAATATTTCAGAGATACAGGCCGACCTGCGTTAATCATTTATGATGATCTGTCCAAACAGGCAGTATCTTATCGTGAAGTATCATTATTACTGCGTCGCCCTCCGGGACGTGAAGCTTATCCGGGAGATGTTTTTTATCTTCATTCACGTCTCTTGGAAAGAGCAGCAAAGATTATTGAGAATGATGATATTGCTGCACAGATGAACGATCTCCCGGATGCATTAAGGCCCATGGTAAAAGGAGGAGGTTCGCTTACTGCTCTTCCAATTATCGAAACACAGGCCGGTGATGTATCAGCTTATATTCCTACTAATGTGATTTCTATTACAGATGGACAAATATTTCTTGAGTCAAATCTTTTTAATGCAGGTATTCGTCCTGCAATAAATGTAGGTATCTCAGTATCGCGCGTTGGAGGTGCTGCACAAATAAAGTCGATGAAAAAAGTTGCTGGCACATTGAAACTTGATCAGGCTCAATATCGTGAACTGGAAGCTTTTTCTAAGTTCGGGTCCGATCTTGACGCAGCAACTCTTGCTATTCTTGATAAGGGAGTAAAGAATGTTGAAATTCTTAAACAGGGACAATATCAACCTTTGCCTGTAGAAAAACAAGTTGCTATAATATACTGTGGCTCAAAAGGATTATTATCGGAATTGCCTGCTGAAAAAGTGAAGGCATTTGAAAAAGAATTTCTTGATTTCCTTGAGTTAAAACATAAAAATATACTTGATTCAATAAAAGCAGGAAAAATTGATGATCAAGAAGAAAAATTATTGACTGCTATGGCTAAAGATATAGTTGAACGACTACAATAAAACTTTTATGTAATTTCAGAATAGCATGGCCAGTTTGAAAGAAATACGGACACGTTTAATTTCGGTACAGTCAACCCGACAGATAACAAACGCCATGAAAATGGTATCGGCAGCAAAATTGCGTCGTGCCCAGGATGCTATTATTCTGATGCGTCCTTATGCGAATAAACTAAAAGAGATACTTGTAAATCTGACTTCTTCTCTTGATGAAACAAAGGATAATCAATACGGGGCAATACGTGAGATTAACAAAGCATTGATTTTAGTTATTTCTTCAAATAAGGGTCTTTGCGGGGCATTTAACACCAATGTGGCCAAAAAAACACAAAACCTCATCAGAAGTGAATATATGGATTTGCATAATAATGGCAATCTCGATATCATAACTATAGGTAAAAAAGCTACAGAATTACTTAAAAATACCGGCTTTAAAATTACGGAAACTCAACATGATATCCTGGATAACCTGAGCTATGAAATAGTTAAATCCCTTGCAAAAAGAATTATGGCTTCTTTTAGAGCAGGTGATTATGATGAGGTACAAATAGTATACAATCAATTTAAGAATGCAGCCGTTCATGAGCTGGTAATTGAACAGTTTTTGCCTGTGATTAGAACAGAAGCTGAAGAGGCGGAAGAAGAGAATCATTTCAACTATATACTTGAACCTTCTAAAGAATATATTGTAAAAGAATTGATACCCAAATCATTGAAGATTCAAATGTATAAGGCATTTCTTGATTCAATTGCTTCCGAGCATGGTGCCCGTATGACAGCAATGCATAAGGCCACCGACAATGCCTCCGAACTCATCAAAGAACTTCAACTGGATTACAATAAAGCCCGTCAGGCTTCTATTACAACTGAAATACTGGAGATAGTGGGGGGAGCAGAGGCTCTAAAAGAATAATCCTTAAAATTTTTACTGTTTCGATGAACTTCATCTCTCCCATTCATGTGCATAAAAAACTACTCCCTTTCTATCTTTTAACTACCTTATTGGTTCTTTTGTCAATACATTTTTTCTTTTTTTGGGATAAGGATATTTTGCATTCCCGCCATGCATTCTGGTACCTTGAAAATGGATTCAGCATTCTTCAACCGCCGCATATTGATTCCGGCCATCCTCCCGTCATGGGTCTATTATTAGCATTTCTCTGGAAAATATTCGGTATTCATCTTGCTGTCGGACATCTGGCAATGCTTCCATTTGCCCTGGGCCTGGTATGGCAGTTGTACAGATTTACAGGGTTTTTCATCAAATCTGATTCAATATATTGGGCTTTGTTACTTGTGATGATTGATACTTCATTATTAACCCAATTTGTAATATTGACAGGAGATTTATTAACCGTCTTTTTTTTCTTTTTAGCCGTTAATGCTGTTCTCCATAATAAACGTACATTATTGATTTTTGCACTGATTCTATTAGCCATTACAAGTTCACGGGGTATGATCTCCTGTGTAATTGTTGGAGTTTTTGATGGTTTTCTGATAATCAGGAAAAAGGAAAACTCAATACCAAAGCTTGTTTCTATCATTCCGTATTATCTGCCTTCATTTGCAATTGCCGGTATTTATCTTCTTTATCATTACATTAAAACAGGATGGATAGGATACGAACCGGATGGTTCAAACTGGGGAGGATTATTTGAAGCTGTTGATTTCAAAGGAGCTCTGAGGAATATATTTATTATTGCCTGGCGGCTGGTAGATTTTGGGCGGTTATTCCTCTGGATTGCCGGAATTTATTTTATCTTTCTGATAAGTAAGAAGAGTAGGCAATTTGATGATAATATGCAAATAATTCTTGCGTTATTTCTTATCTCTTTGGCTATATATGCTCCCTTTATGATCATTTATAAGGGACTCCAGGGACATCGCTATATCCTGCCCTTATTCATAATTTTCACAACACTTATTGCTTATTTTTTATTTGAAAAACTTACTGATAACAGGCTTAGAAAAGTACTTTATTTCTTATTATTAATAGGACTATTGAGTGGCAATTTCTGGATTTATCCCGATCATATTGCAAAAGGCTGGGATGCTACACTGGCTCATCTTCCCTATTATAAGTTACGCAGAGATATGATAAATTATATCGAGATGAAAAAAATGCCATTTGATAAAATCGGCACAGAGGTTCCAAATGCAAGTCCGCTCAAGTACATTGATCTGTCAGAAGACGAAAGATTTTTCACCAAAAAGAATCTGGAAAACTGTGAATACATATTTTATTCCAATATATACAATATGTTTACTGACGATTTTCTTCAGGAACTGAAGAACGAATGGACAATTGTTGAAGAATATAAACTATTACAGGTTAGAGTAACACTTTATAAAAATCCTAATGCTGATTAGAAATTCCATTTTATGCGCAGAAATGCAAAATTACTCTTTGTCCATTCTTTTTTCTGAGCAAACGGATTCTCATACTTGAATGCAAAAAACTGGAAGTAAGTAGCCAAAGACAGATTATTAGTCAGTGAAATCTCCACACTGGGTCCTGCGAAAACCCCCATCAGGTTATCATCAAAAAAATACATCGCTGCAAAAGTTGTGTTAATGATCGGATTCACGGGATATGTAACTTGTCCGAATGCATTGTATTTGGTAAAGGTAAGAGTCTTCACATTTTGTGTCCCTGTATAAAAGTTCAGAAAAGAGGTGCCTGGTAATTGAACGTTACTGTTGTAAAAAAACTCAAACATCAAATAGGTCTGATTTGAAAATGAATAATCGAGTGTAAGACTGGTTAACAACTGGTTGGTAGAATCATTACCGGCTTTAAGAGAATGAAAATAGCTTATCTCTCCGCGAATACTTAAGCTGTTGATTGCTCCAGAAAATCCTAAACCACCCACTAGGTCCTTGTCATCCCACTCAATGGGTGGAATCATTGAGGAAAAAACCAGTTTATTTGACTGGCTGAAATAACCTCCCATAACCTGGAAATCAATATTCCATTGGTTAAAATGAAATAGACCTCCGGCGGTAATATTTCCCGTACTGTCAATCTTGGCTGCCACATCAATAGAAGATGTATAGCCGGTATAGTATTGAACTCTTAATGCATCTGCTCCGGGGCGTTCAGGATAATCAAAGTCAAAGAAGTTATAGGAATTAAACAAGTCATTTGGATTCCATACAAAAGTCTGTCCCCAATTAATTCTTTGTCGGCCCAATTTTATCTCAAGTTTATTGTATGTATATTGCAGCCAGGCCCTGTCAATTGAGAGTGAAAGAAGATAAGCGTCACCGATTTTCTGATGCAAGGTAAGAGGTAAATAATAATTTTCTTTCTTGAACCCGTTATCAATTTGAGCTGCTTCAACAAATTCACCTCCTATTAGCTGGTTTCTGAATTGTATGGAGCCGCTAATCCGGTCGGATAGGTACCAATCTAAATTAAGCCGGTTATGCAATAATACTTGCCAGGCTGTTGAGTCTTCCATCCAAAACAGAGAAGGCATGCCCGATATATACCCGTGAAAATCGAGCTTTGAAGGGTCGTTGTATTCCTTGGCGGGAAGGATTGTAAAGGATGCAATAAGCAATTGAAATACAATATATCGTTTCATGACAGTGGATTCAGTTTTGGGAAAAACAGATTGCGCAAAAAGAGGAGAGGCGCAATTATCTGAAGAAACAATATGGTATTGATTGTAACATTAAAAACTGCTCCATAATACAGTGAAACGATCGAATCAAGCAAATACCAGAGAAGCAATGGATAAAATATGCTTCGCCATGCCCATTTTTCTCTTTTTTTGAAAGGATGATAAACAATATATAACATAGAACTGCCCCAACCTGCCATAACAGCTCCGCTAACTCCTAAAAGCCATCCTTTCATTAAGAGAACCGATTGTTCAGGTATTCTTCCTGAATAGAATACACGGTTTATTTGTTTATTGAGTATTTCTGCATAAGCTGTATTTCCAAGAATAATAAGAAGTATCCCTGCTATAATGATTATGATTATAGTGATCTTTAACCAGCCCATCCAAAATTTTTCAGCAGTCATGTGTTATTTAAATTTTTATCACTTTACCTTATCACTTAATATTTTCCCGTCTTCGAGAGTAATTACCCTGCGGGCTTTTTTGACAACTCTGGCGTCATGTGTTGAGAAAATGAAGGTGATCTTTTCTTCCCTGTTTAATTTTTCCATAATGTCGAGCAGGTTTTCTGTCGACTTGGAGTCGAGGTTTGCCGTTGGTTCATCGGCCAGTATAAATTTGGGTTTTGATGCCAGTGCACGGGCAACCGCTACACGCTGCTGCTGACCTCCTGATAAACGGGAAGGACGACTATCCAGTCGATCACCCAAACCCACGGCTTCAAGCAATTCCTTTACGCGTCTGTCTTTAACCTCTTTGGAGATTCCCTGCATTTCCATCACAAATTCGGTGTTTTCTTTTGCAGTAAGCACGGGTATTAAATTGTACGATTGAAATACAAAGCCGATATGATTTAGTCGAAAGTCTATAAGTTTCCTTCCTAAACGTGCACGCTTTATCAATAAAGGAAGTCTAATCAGTAGTCTTATGATGCCTGGAACCAAAAGCATCCATAATACTACCTTCAACCATCTAGGAGCTTTATCTTTGCATCTTTCAATTTCTCTAAAAATATCACTGATGTTTACATCACCAATTACTATATTTCCTTTACTAGGATTGTCCAGTCCGCCAAGCATATTCAATAGGGTAGTTTTGCCCGAGCCTGAAGGACCAACGATAGCAGCAAATTCACTCTCCTCAAAATCGAGGCTAATACCATTAACAGCATGTACTTTAACTTCTGAATCGTTGTATATTTTTTCTACGTTTTTAATATCTATTACTTTCATTGTTTTACGTTTAAAGTTATTAGTCTCAAGTTTGGATTATTCTGTTCTAAGTGCTTCTACCGGGTTAAGATTAAGGGCTTTACGTGCCGGCCAAATTGATGAGATCACGCCGGTAGCAATTACCAGGACAGTTATCACTAAATAATTTATCCAAGATACTCTGGGATATACTACTGCGGCATAACCAAGAGCCTCAAATCCTTCGCTCCACATTTCAAAATTGATCCCTGTTTTGCTTAATATTTGAACAATTGTTCCACTGAATATCATTCCAACTGCTGCTCCGGTAAGGGTCAGAAATACTGATTCGAGCATGATCATACTGAATACTCTTCTCTTATTCATTCCAATTGCCATTAGCATTCCTAATTCCTTTACTCTTTCAAGTACTGACATTAACATGGTATTTATTACACCAAATGCCAGTGCAAAAAGGATAATGCCAACATAAATGTAACCCATATAATTACTAAAGTCTGTGTACATTGCTATTTCAGGTGATAATCGTTTCCAGGACATAACATCTTGTTCAGGTAAATATTCTGAGAGTTTTTCTGCAATAGCAACACCTGCTTCATTATCTGTCGATAAAATGGCAATTTCATGAACTTCGGAATCCGCTAATCCGATGTGCTTATTAAGTTGATCTCTCTCAACAAATGCATTCATAGCATCGAAAGCCGAATTATCTGTTTTATAAATACCTCGTACTCTAAATACCGGATGTGTAATCACGCCATGCTTATCCTGCACAGTAAGTTCTATATTTGTTCCGATTCTATAGAAAGAAAAGTATTTCACCAAACCATCTGAATACTTCTGAATTTCCTGTTTTGAGAGGACTTCTTCAAGGGCCTTTTTAAAATCTTTTTCCTTACGAAATCGCTTTAAACCAATGTCCTTGATTTTTTTAATAACCTCGGCAGGATAGAGTTCTTGATTTATGGAATCAATCTTTTCTTCTGTTACCTGGTAGTTCAGTAACTTTAGATTTTCTGCAACCTTACTTCCGATAACAATAGAAGGTCTCCGATGATTCTCCTCAAAAAACTCACCTACAATCAGACTTTTATAAATTTCAGATACCTTTTTCTCGTCGGTCGGGTCAATTCCCTTAAGAACAAAACCGGAGGCACCCCAGGATGTTTTTGCCATAGCAAACAGCTTCACTCGAGGAGAATATGTTACTATGGATTGCATAGTGTCTAATACCCTGACAACTTTTTCATAATCATTTATGGTGAATTGTATTTCTTCGTTGTACAGATATTCCGTGTTATGGATCTGTGCATGCGATACTTCAATATAGATGCTGCTATGTACACGTTGCTCGATCCATCCCTGCATGATCCCCGTGGCCATTACACCACCAAAGATTCCAAGCATAACGGCTACAATAACAACCAAACTTCGTGTTTTATTCCGCCATACATTTTTCCAACCAATTGCTAGTATCATAACTATTTGTATTTAAAATTATTTATGCTCTCAGAGCATCAATTTCTTTCATTTTAAAAACCTTACGCAAAGGATATAGGCAGGAAAGCACCACCATAAGGGCAACAATCAATCCTTGCCAGAGAATGTACATATCGATCCATGCTAATGGCATAATAGCCTCAAATCCAAAATCTTCCATCACCTGAGCCATATCGCCGGTCAGGCGTACCGGATTGTTATGAAGCACATATAATATGGGTAAACTTAAAACTGTGCCAGCAAGAACTCCCATAATGCCCATAAAAATCATTTCTAAGATCAGAATAAATGCCAGCCTACCCTTTCTCATGCCTATTGAAATCAGCACACCGAACTCTCTTTTACGTTCATAGATCATCATCAGAACAGTACCGAAAATGCCAAAGAAAATAATGAAATATAATAAGGCCATAAATGCTTGTCCGCTTTGATCATCGCCTTCAATCTGCTGTGCCAGCACCTTATTGAATTCTTTCCAGTTTTTCACCGTAATTGTCTTATCCTTCAAAAGCTTATTCAGTTTATTCTGGGTTGCAACCATGTTTTTATCACTATTGTCGTGAAGATTGATGGCCAGCGTTGTAACCCTGTTCTCAAAACCGAGGAAATATTGAGTTGAAGGCAGATTCATATAAATGAGCTTATTATCAAGTTCAGGATTGGCAATTTTTACTATGCCTCCACAGGAAATCTGACAAAAGGAGCACTCATTATAGGAATCGATCCGGTAAAAGAAACTGATTTATCCAATCCG
>DAOUOU010000115.1 GCA_030626465.1 Bacteroidales bacterium | reverse complement strand
GCTTTTGTTGGTAACGACCTCTCTACTTTCCCCGATTATCCCTCGGAAATAAGGGCTCCCGAAGGTACTATTGCAGGAGTCTCCGGTTTTCAGGTTCATATCGGGCATAAAGAAATACAAACTCCCGGTGATCAGGCCGATGTACTGATAGCCATGAATCCCGCAGCATTAAAAGCAAATTTAAGATGGTTAAAAAAGGGAGCAACCATTATCATTGATATTGATAATTTTGACAGCAAACATTATAAAAAAGCAGGTTACGTGGAAGATCCGATGCACGATGGCAGCATGGAAGGTTACAATGTCATCAAAGCTCCTATTACCAGCCTTTCAAGAGCTACAGTTAAGAAATATGAGATTGATATACACATCGCAGATAAGATGCGTAATCAGTTTGTAGCTGGTATGCTATACTGGTTATTCAACCGCGACATAAAAATTGGAGAAAACTTTCTCAGGAATAAATTCAAAAAGAAACCAGCGCTAAGAACTGCAAATATTAGTGTACTTCATTCAGGTTACAATTATGCAGAAACCATTGAGGCGATGTCTGTAACATTCCTTGTTAGTCCTATTTCAGAACAAAAGGGCCTGTTCAGAAATATTACCGGTAATCAGGCCACTTCATGGGGTTTGTTGGCTGCTGCCGAAAAGTCAGGAAGAAAACTTTTTTTAGGATCCTACCCTATCACGCCGGCATCTGAAATTCTTCAGGAATTATCTCAAATGAAAAAGCTGGATGCTATTACATTTCAGGCTGAAGATGAAATTGCAGGGATTTGCTCTGCCATAGGAGCCTCCTTTTCTGGCAGACTGGCTGTAACCTCAACTTCAGGCCCCGGCCTGGCACTCAAAAGTGAAGCTATTGGACTCGCAGTCATAACAGAGCTTCCCTTGGTAATTATCAATGTTCAGAGAGGAGGACCTGCAACAGGCCTACCGACAAAAACAGAACAGACAGATCTGCTTCAGTCATTATATGGAAGAAATGGTGAAAGTCCATGTGTTGTTATTGCACCTTCAACTCCTGCAAATTGTTTTCATTTTACTTATCATGCTGCAAAAATAGCTATTGAGCATATGACGCCTGTAATAGTACTCTCTGACGGTTATCTTGCTAACGGTTCTGAACTCTGGCCCATACCTGATACAGAGGATCTGAGCCCCATAGAAGCCCCACTGGTGAAAGACAATGATCAATTTTATCTGCCCTATAATCGCGAACCGACAAAATTATCAAGGTTCTGGGCATTACCAGGTCAGGAAGGGCTGCGACATAGAGTTGGCGGACTGGAAAAGGCTGACGTAACAGGTGAAGTATCTCATGATCCTTTGAATCATGAGATCATGGTTCTGACAAGGAATGAAAAAGTTGAACGAATTGCTGATCATTTACCTGAACAGGAGATTTTTGGCAAGAAACGAGGTGATCTCCTGGTAATTGGATGGGGGGGGACGTATGGAGCTCTTTATACTGCAGTCAAAGAACTTCAGAAAGAAGACAAATGTATTTCGCTTGTTCAGTTTAACTACATAAATCCACTGCCCAGGAATACAAGAGAAATTCTAAAAGGCTTCAAAAAAAGAATAGTTTGTGAGTTAAATCTCGGACAATTTGCACTTTATCTTCGATCAAAACACCCACACTTCGACTATATACAATACAACAAAGTACAGGGATTACCTTTTATGATTTCAGAACTGAAATGTAAATTCAATGAAATACTGGAGGAAATATAGTCATGGCTTTTGAATCAGCTGCACCAATAATAAGTCCGCAGGATTTTAATCTGGATACACAAATAAAGTGGTGCCCGGGTTGTGGAGGACATGCCGTATTATCGGCTATTAAAAAAGCACTTCCTGTAACTGGTGTGCCCAAGGAAAAAATTGTTTTTGTCTCAGGTATAGGTTGTTCCAGCAGGCTTCCATATTATATCAATACTTATGGATTTCACAGTCTTCACGGACGTGCTCCCGCTATTGCCTCAGGAATAAAAGTCGCAAATCCTGATTTGAGTGTTTGGATAATTACTGGTGATGGGGACTCTATGGCAATAGGTGGAAATCATTTCATTCATATTCTTCGCAGGAACATTGATGTGAATATTATTCTATTTAACAATAAAATATACGGTCTTACTAAAGGACAATACTCACCAACAACTCCAATTGGAAGTGTCACGAAAACTTCACCCGAAGGTACAATCGAGAATCCATTTCTTCCGGGTGAACTTGCTATGGGAGCCCAGGGAACTTTCTATGCTCGTGTCGTCGATACAAATCCAAAGATGATGTTAGAAGTATTTATAAAAGCTGCACAGCATAAAGGAACATCTCTGGTTGAAGTTTTACAGAATTGTCTAATCTTCAACAATAAAGTACATGCTGATATCACCGGGAAAGAAGTCAGAGAAGAACATCAGATCTATCTTGAACACGGGAAACCAATGATATTTGGAAGGAATAGAGACAAAGGACTTATACAAAGCGGGTCAAAATTTGTTGTGGTGAAAATAGGAGAAAATGGTATACGCAAGGAAGATATTCTTATCCATAATGTACACAATCCTGATGACACAAGACATTACATGCTCTCTAGAATGGCTCTTCCTGACTACCCGGTAGCAATGGGCGTTATAAGAGAATGGAAAACAGGTGTTTATGAAGATATGCTCTACAGACAAATTAAAGAATCAAAAAAAAGGACAAAGATTCATACTGTAAACGACCTGTTGCAAAGTGGCAACACATTTCGAATCGATTAATTTGCTTATTATAAATTCTAATTTACTCTGCAGTTTTTTCTAAAAAGATAAGTATATTCCTGAATAATTAAATTTAGGCAGCGTCTTTACTATTAATTTCGATATAGTTATGTCTGAAAATCATATTGAGTACCAGAGCACAGACTTTATCAATCTTCCTGATACATCCTTTAATCTGCTGATGCAGAAACGAATCAGGAAAGTACTGGTAATATGTAGTCAATACGATTTTTACATGCTGGAAGAAGATGGTCGGATTGACGAACATATTTTTAACGAATATGTATCACTCAACTTAAGATACCCTCCTGTTTTTATTCATGCCGATTCGGCAAAGAAATCCCTGAATATTCTTAAAAATGATGATATCGACCTTATCATTGAGATGCTCAGTATAGGTGATATTGATGCTTTTCAATTGGCAAAACAACTAAAAAAAGCTTATGCAGATATTCCCATCGTCGTACTGACACATTTTTCCCGGGAGGTATCAATCCGGCTTGAAAAGGAGGATCTTTCTGCCATTGACTATGTTTTTTCATGGCTTGGCAATCCTGATATTTTTCTTGCAATTATTAAACTCATTGAAGATTCGATGAACGCTTACAACGACATACTAAAAATTGGTGTGCAATCTATTCTTCTGGTAGAAGATTCAATTCGTTTCATATCGTCGTTCCTGCCAAATTTATATCGGATAATTCTTGAACAATCAAAAGAATTTGTTAAAGAAGCACTGAATGAACATCAACAGATGCTAAGACGCAGAGGCAGACCTAAGATTTTGCTTGCCAAGAATTACAAAGAAGCTATTTCTACTTATGAAAAATACCGTGGACATGTATTAGGAATCATTTCTGATGTAAGTTACAAGGTTGCTCCTGACAGAAGAGATACTAAAATAAGGGCCGGATTGAAATTTTGCCAATATGTGAAAAAGGGTGATGTCAATATCCCCTTTCTAATGCAATCGTCAGATTCATCCAATGAGCAGGTAGCTCACAAAATGAATGTTGGTTTTCTGAACAAGCATTCTAAGAATCTTTCAAACGAACTAAGAGAATTCATTCTTAAAAATTTCGGGTTTGGAGAATTCGTTTTTATAAATCCAAAAACAATGACAGAAAGTTATATCGCTCACGACCTGAAATCTCTGCAAAACATGATTCTTTCTGTTCCCGACAATATTATTGAATACCACACAAAAAGAGATGATTTTTCGAAATGGTTGAATGCAAGAGCTCTTTTTTCTATTGCAGAGCGTTTTAAAAAAGCTCAATACGAAGATTTTAAAAGCCCTGAAGAAGTACGTAACTACATATATAATAGCATAGCAAATTTCAGACTCAGCAAAGCCCGGGGTATCATTGCTGAATTTGATAGAAGTAAGTTTGATGAATATTTGTTTTTTTCAAGAATAGGTGAAGGTAGTCTTGGCGGAAAAGCAAGAGGCCTTGCCTTTATGACCTCAGTACTTAAAAAGGAAAGATTAACAAACAGGTATCCTGGAGTTTCTATCTCTGTTCCACCCACAGTTGTTCTATCAACAGATATATTCGAAGAGTTCATGCTGAGCAATGATCTCTATTCAATTGGCTTATCATCAATAAGCAATGAAAAGATATTATCCCACTTTATTGAAGCTGACTTCCCCGATAAGATCAAAGAAGATTTGTTGGCAATAGCAAGCATAGCCGTAAATCCAATTGCCGTGCGCTCTTCGAGCAAACTTGAAGACTCCTTGTACCAACCATTTGCTGGCATATACAATACCTTTATGATTCCACCTCACAACAAGCCTGAATCAGCAGTTCGTATGCTTGAACAAGCAATAAAAAGTGTTTATGCTTCTGTTTTTTTTCAATCCAGCAAAGATTATATAACTGCTACATCAAACTTACTTGATGAAGAAAAGATGGGGATTGTGCTTCAGTCTGTATGTGGTAAGAACTATTCAGGACGTTTTTATCCAACCCTTTCAGGAGTAGCACGTTCCCTGAATTATTATCCGGTAGGCAAAGAAACTTCTCAAGATGCCATAATGAACCTCGCCTATGGTTTAGGCAAGCAAATTGGAGAAGGAGGCACGTTCCTGCGTTTTTCTCCTAAATATCCCGGAAAAATCATTCAACTTTCATCCCCGGAACAAGTACTCAAAGACAGTCAAAAGGATTTTTATGCCATCGATATGAAGCCTGAGCATTTTAAGGCTTCGGTAGATGATAAGGTAAATTTGTTACGCCTCCCGATTAAAGAAGCTCAGAATGATGGTTCTTTCAGACACGCTGCGTCAACCTATGATATCAATAATCAAACAATCCTTGATGGTATTTACAATGAAGGAAAAAGAATTATTACCTTTTCAAATGTTTTAAACCACAAAAGCTTTCCTTTAACTGATATAGTGAGCGATCTGCTTGAGATTAGCAGTCAGGCATTGAACCATCCTGTAGAAATAGAATTTGCAGCTCAACTGGATACTCTGCCGCAAGAACAAAAAATCTTTAACTACCTGCAGGTCAGACCAATTGTAACGCATGAGACCAATCTTGTCAGAGATATCTCCAATGTTCCTGAAGATCAAATAATTCTGTCTTCAGAAAAAGCAATGGGAAATGGCCGGATTGATCATGTCAGGGACCTGGTTTATATAAAAATGAAAAACTTTGATCGGGCGAACAACAGCAATATCGCCAGGGAAATTCATGAACTGAATAAGAAATTAACCAAAGAAAATAAAATTTTTGTTCTTCTTGGACCCGGACGATGGGGTTCCAGTGATCCATGGCTTGGTATTCCGGTAAAATGGGCCCAGATATCATCGGCCCGACTAATAGTGGAGGTAGGATTAGAAAATTTCAAAGTAGAACCCAGTCAGGGAACTCACTTCTTTCACAACCTGACCAGTTTTGGAGTTGGATATTTTACGATTAATACCCATCTGGGAGATGGAAGGTTAAACATAGATTATCTGAATGCCTTACCCGCAGTACATGAAAGTGAATGTATCAGACACATACACTTTAACAAACCCTTAAGAATCGAAATTGATGGTAGAAATACCAGGGGTATTATTTGTAAACCTTAATTGCTTATAATCCTGACTACTCAGTCGCCCCAAGCCTGAATATTAATCCGGCGGAAATATCTCCCTGAAGAATTGTACTGCCTCCACCAACACTCACTCCACAACTACTTCCACCGCCACCTATCCCGCAGAAAATTCCGCCTCCTGCAAAGTAAATGGGAACTAAAAATCGTCCCTGTAGTCGTAAACCTATCCTGTCAGAAACCATGTATTTAACTCCTGCTCCCAGACTAATGGAAAAGCGGAATATATCATCGACCCTTGACTCTTTTGAATCGAACCATGCCATACCAAGAGTAAAACCACCGAAAGCTTTTGCGGGCCCTTCACCCATTTCTTTCATTCCGCCAATCAAAAAATAATTCGTGGCCATTTCTAGTTCATCTTCCTCATATTCTGGTCGTATTGGATAAAAATTTGCCTTTGAATCAGACCGGCTCCACGACAATTCTCCGGAAACACCCCACGCAACAGGCACACTTAAAGTGATGCCATAGGTAGCTGCATCCTGAATTTTAATATCCCCTTCATAAAAGCGTGCCCTTCCTCCGAAGTGATAACCGAAAGTTGGAGTTACATCAACATAGTTGATCTGACCGAAAGTTCCTGATGACAGGATCGCAAAAATTACTGGCAGGATTCTTTTCATTGTACACGGATTTAAATTTAGTCTAAACAACAAACATACGAATATATGAAAAGTTTAATTAGGTATAGAGTGATGGGTATTTTTCCGGATTGGCCTCATGCATGGTCTCATATACCGAATCAAAGACATTTTCAGCATTTGGATTTGAGAAATAATCACCATCTGTTGCATAGGCAGGCCTATGGTCCATGGCTGTGAGTGTTTTTGGTTCTGAATCGAGGTAAGGGTATGCTTTCTGTTCTTCAAGCACTTTCTGCATCATGTAGGCAGTGGCACCACCCGGTACGTCCTCATCAAAGAATAGAATCCTGTTTGTTTTTTTTACTGATTCAACAATAGTTTCTTTGATATCGAAAGGAAGCAAAGTTTGTACATCTATTAATTCAACACTGATATTAAAATCTTTCAATTGTTTCACAGCATCAGCTGCAATTCGAACACATGAGCCATAGGTAACCAGGGTAATATCAGTACCTTCGATAAGCACTTCAGGTATCCCAAGAGGTATTCGATATTCCCCAATATTATCAGGCATGAATTCCTTTAAGCGATACCCGATAAGAGGTTCGATTACCAGACCCGGATCCTGACCTTCAAGAAACGTGTTGTAAAAACCGGCAGCCTGTGTCATATTTCTGGGCACACATATATACACCCCGCGAATTGAATTTATAATCATGCTTAGTGGAGAACCTGCATGCCATATACCTTCAAACCTGTGTCCTCTTGTACTAATGATCAAGGGCACTACTTGTCCTCCGGCAGTACGCCAGTGAGTGGTGGCAAGATCATCACTGATAGTCTGCAATGCATATAGTAAATAATCGAAATACTGAATTTCTGCAACAGGACGAAACCCGCGAAGTGCTAGTCCAATTCCCTTTCCAATAATGGATGTCTCACGAATTCCAGTATCAAAAATTCGATGTTCTCCGTACTTTTCCTGCAATCCTGAATAGGTTTGGTTAACACCCCCCATTTTCCCGACATCTTCACCAAAGGCCAAGAACAAAGGGTATTTAGCAAAAAGCATATCAAAATTTGTACGCAGTATCTCCCTGCCGGGCACCTGTGGAGAGTTTTTGGAAAAGGCCGGCTTGATTTCTTCAATATTCAGTGTTGAATATTGATTTTCAATGTTCAGGAAGGCATTGTAATGTTCGTACTTATCCACAAATCGCTTGTTAAACCACGTGGAAAGCTTCTCTTTCAATGATTCCTGTTGCGGACAGTCCTTACATACATAGCGAAGAATTTTCTTTGCATGGCTAATGTTATCCTTTCGAATCGGAGCCTTAATGTTTCGAATGTTTTTTGTTATAATGGCAATTTTATCTAATTTATCCTTCTTGCAAAGGCAATTTTTCCCCTCGATAATTTTAAGAAGATCATTTCTTTCCGCTTTTATTGGTTCCTGGTAAAATTTCCAGGCTTCTGCCTTTGCTTTCTGAACATCAGCTTTCGACAGCTCTTCAATTTCTTTTAGTTCTGCTGCACTGGCAATTTTGTGCTTCAGAATCCACTCTTTCACTTTGACCATGCAATCGAATTCCTTTTCCCATTTTAATCGTTCTTCCGATTTATAGCGTTCATGCGACCCCGAAGTGGAATGTCCTGATGGCTGTGTGATCTCATCGATATGAAAGAGCACGGGGACATGCTCTTTTCTGCAGCGTTTAATACCCTCCTCAAAAATCTTACATAAACCTGGATAATCCCATCCTTTTCCATAGTAAATTAAAATGCCATTCTTGCCATTTTTTTTCTCAAATCCTCTTAAGGCCTCAGAAATGGAAGACTTTATAGTCTGATCTTTCTTCTCAACCGAAATACCAAACCCATCATCCCAGACCGCTACTGCAAGGGGTATTTGTTTAACTGCAGCAGCGTTCATCACCTCAAAAAAATGACCTTCGGATGTACTTGCATCGCCAATAGTACCGAAAATGACTTCATTGCCTTTTTTAGTAAGTTTAGTATACGAATGAAGCACCTCATTCTCTCGAAATAATTTTGAAGCAAGTGCCAATCCAAGCATTCGCGGCATTTGTCCGGCAGTTGGAGAAATATCGGATGCTGAATTAGGTTGTTCCATC
>DAOUOU010000055.1 GCA_030626465.1 Bacteroidales bacterium | reverse complement strand
GTAATATCATGTCCGGCGGATATTGTACAATGTGCAGATAATGGATCAGGAGCCGTCGTTTCAGGCATTAGTCCATTATCTTATTCTGATAATTGTTCATTACCCGGAGATTTGATCATCAGTTATAACATAAGTGGTGCTACTACTGCAAGTGGAGCAAATGATGCCAGTGGAACCTTCTTTAACTCAGGCCTATCAACTATACAATATCTAATTTCTGATGAAAGCGGTAATACAGCTTCATGCAGTTTTACTATAACAATTAATTCATTGCCCGTAACATCAGAAATTACGGGAAACAATACACTGCCTTGTTTTGCCGCTAATGAGACCTATTCGGTAAGTAATGTACCAAGTTCAAAGTTTCGATGGAGTGTGCCTGCAGATGCAACAATAACAACTGACACAACAGGGCTGGGAGTAAACTCAATTGTTGTAAATTTTGGATCTGTGAGCGGAGATATCACAGCAATAGAAACAAATCTTAACGGATGCCAGGGAGAAATAAAAACCCTTGCAATTCAATTGTTGGGTTGTGAGTTGATAGCAGATTTTGAGACAGACAAAAGTACAGCATGTCAGGAAGATACCATCACTATATGGAGTACATCCTCCGGAGTTTCCGGAAGCTCTGCGTATACATGGGATTTTGGATCAGACGCTGTTCCTGCGAATGCCTCTGGCCCCGGACCTCATGAGGTTTATTATACATCGGAAGGAATAAAATCCATCACATTGACTGTAGTCGAAGGACTTACTGATGTCATTTCCAAAAATGTAACCTTATTGGCAGTACCGGAAGTAACATTATCCGGGGAGAACAGGTGCGGTAGTGGGGAAGTTATATTTGAAGCCAATCCGACTTATGGAGATGTTGTTGAGTTTTCTTATGACGGAGGATCAACCGTGGAAGCAAGTGTAAGTTCACCACCTTATAATCATGCAGCACCAGTAAACGAAAACGAATCCCTTGAAGCCTGGGCCAGAGCAATAAACGGTACATACGGATGTATTGGGGAATGGTCGGAGAGTGTTGAACTTATTGCTTATCCTTTGCCTGTCACCGGAAATATTATCATCGAGAGTGGAGGAGTTACTCCTCCTGTTGATCACCTTGATATTGCCTGTCAAAACGATTCTAAAATCTACTCTGTAAATGGCATACCGGGATCCACACACATCTGGGAGGTTCCGGATCTGGGGATTCATATGGAAGATACTGAATCAATAGAAGTACAGTGGAACCTTGATGAAGGCTCTTACAGCATTACACTTCAGGAAATCTCTGATCAGGGATGTGAAGGCAGCATTCGGAATGAACAGGTATATGTCTCTGATCCGGAAGTTGACCTGGGTATTGACCAGGAAATTTGCGAAGGTGAAAATTATACATTCACCGCTCCAGGTGGTTTCAGTTCATATGAGTGGCACGATAACAGCAGCAACAGTGAGTATACTGGTACAACAACCGAAACAATCCAGGTGAGAATTACTGATGAATATGGATGCAGTGATCAGGATACAGTTGAGCTTATCGTGAATCCTCTGCCTGAACTTGATTTGGGTAATGATACATCCATATGTGGTGAAAATGGTTATGAAATTTATCCGGGCGAATATTTCTCTTACCGATGGTCAACAGCCAGCAACAGCAATTCGATCATAGTCTATTCAGGATTTGGTACTGTTTCTCTTACTGTCACAAATATTCATGATTGTGCAGCTGAAGATGCCATAGAAATATTTGAGTGCGACCCGAGTATATTGTTTGCTGAAATTACTAATGCCTTCACTCCTAATAATGATGGTGTGCATGATACATGGGTTATCAACAATATAGAAATATACACTAATGTACAAATAGATGTGTTCGACAGAACAGGTCGCCTGGTATTTCATGTGGATGGAGGTTATGAGAACGATTGGGATGGCACTTTTAACGGAAAACCTTTGCCAATGGATACTTATTATTATATAATCGATTTTAAATCAGATCAAATTGCTCCAAGGAAAGGAACAGTGACAATTGTAAGAGAGCCTTAATAAGATAATCTTGAATTTTAAAAAAGAATTAATAACATTGCCGAATCCAGCGAAATTTTCACATTGATGATACGACATACCATATATCTTCTTCTGTTATTCCTGATTGTACCTTATAAATTATTTAGCCAGCAACAACCCCTGTACAGCCAATTTACTTTTAACAAGTATCTGTTTAATCCGGCAGTAGCCGGCAGCGAGCAGACTACAATAATAAAAGCAACAGCTTACGAACAATGGGTGGGTTTTAAAGGAGCTCCCAAATTTCATACGATAAGTTTCGATACCAGAATTTTTGAGGAAACCAGAAAGCCCAAGAGAAATGTGAGGAAGAAATTCAAGATCGATAAGCCGGGTACAATTGGCACAGGAGTAATGATATTTAATGAAAAATATGGTCCTTTAAGCCATACAGGGATATCTGCCACGTATTCCTATCATATTAAATTAGACAAGCAACAATTGTCGTTTGGAATATCACCTGTGTTTTCCAATCTTGGGCTAAAAGCAACAGATGTTATCCTTCCTGATGATGTTCATGATGATCTTCTTCAGGGCGATAAGACCAGACGATGGATAATGGATTTTAATTTTGGTGCCTATTTTTTGTCAAAAGATTATTTTGCCGGTTATTCCATTCACCATCTTACAGGTTCTGTTCTGCAATGGGGAGGAAGTGGAGATTCTGATTACCAGTTAAAGAGACAACACTATCTGATGGCCGGATACAAATATAATGTCTCTCATGATCTTATCCTGGAACCTTCCACACTTCTTAAAATCCCGGAAGGAAGTAAAGTGCAATTAGATATATGCATTCAGGGAACTATTAAAAGAGATTACTGGTGTGGTCTCTCTTATAAAACAAGCAAAACACTCTCAATTTTTGGAGGTCTTACAATTGACAGATACTTCTTTACCTATGCATTCGATTATAACCTAAGCAAAATAAGCAGGTATTCTTATGGTTCACATGAAATAATGCTTGCTGTTCAATTAGGTGATATGGCAAAACGTTACAGGTGGCTGAATACCTATTAATTGGATCTAAAATAACCTGATAACATTGTATCCGCAAAAACCAATCGCTGAATAGTTTTTTCATACTAAATATCTCGTTTTCTCAGTGGGGAAGTTCATTGCATGATCGTGATGTGAACCCAGATAATTTTTATATACTTCCTCATGACAGGTATAGCATTTACTTCTTTCTACATAGCCTGTTAATATTGGATTCTCTTCAGGGCCTCTCTTGCAAGAAAAAGTTAAAATAGTTAGAAGAATGATACAGAAGATAGCGATTGTTTTCAGAATATTCTTTTGATTGCCTAGCATATGCAATGAAAGATAATAATTTCAATCTGATTTAAACAATACTTTTGTTCTGAATCAATCATCAGTTCTGTGGATACATGTTTTTATATTCAGTGGGGGTCATCCCAAACTGGACCTTGAAGCATTTGCTAAAGTATTTAATATCATTGAATCCGGACATATAGCCAACCTCAGATACATTGTATCCGGATTCGATTAAAAGATTTGCTGCGTTTTTTAATCGCATCTGTCTGAGAAATTCTACCGGTGATAATCCCGTTAATCCTTTGACCTTATTGTAAAATACTGTTCTCCCAACAGTCGATTTATCAACAAGTCTCTCAACATTGAATGAAGGATCGGAATAATTTTCATCAATTAGCCTGACTATTTCCTTTAAAAATAATTCATCCCTAGTAGTAAGCTTTAAAGATTTTGTATCAATATCAGTTTTATCCCTAAACTTCTGGATAATTATTTCTCTTTGCTTCAGAATGTTTGCCACAACTGCTTTTAGATAACCGGCATCGAAAGGTTTCAATATATAGGCTTCGGCACCCGTTTCAATACCTTCAATCTGAACTTCAATTTGCGATTTTGCTGTAAGCATCACAACAGGTATATGGCTGGTTTCAAAGTTTTCCTTTAATTTTCGGGTCATTTCTATGCCGTCCATCACCGGCATCATGATATCAGTTATGATCAAATCGGGATGAACCTCACGTATTTGATCCAGCCCTTCTCTTCCATTTCTGGTAACGATGATGTTATATTTCCCTTCAAGAATATGCTGGATGTAATCAATGATCTCATCATTATCTTCAACCAGCAAGACAGTATTCTCATCAAAGATCACTTCTTTCGCCGCAGAATGATTATCCACCAGGTCCTCCTCCTCTTCTTCTTCAAGTTTTCTATGCCGCGGTTCTCCTGCATCAATTTCAGTATCAATAAAGTCTTCTTCAAGAAAATGATTTTTCCCTAATTTAATTTTTATTGCAAAAATGCTTCCCTGGTCCACTTCAGATTGCACATCAATCTCACCCTGATGCAATTTCATGATTTCATAAGAAAGAGCTAATCCTATTCCTGTTCCCTGATAATTGATTTCTCTTCCTGATAAAGGTGTATAACGCTGAAAGATTACAGGCAATTTATCTTTCGAGATTCCCTTACCCTCATCTTCAAATTGTATTTGAATGTATTCGTCAAGGGGAGCTTTTACCCTCACTTCAATTTTCTTACGACTGTTTGTGAATTTAAAAGCATTTGAGAGTATATTAAAAAGAACCGAGTCAAATTTATCCGGATCAACCCAGATGTTTTGCTGACTGATTTCTGATTTGAATTGGAAGTTAATTTTTTTCTGACGGGCAATTTGATTAAAATTTTCACATACTTCTCTCACAAATTGAACAACTTCAGTTTCACTTATTTTAAGGCGCATTTTACCTTTCTGGATCTTTCTGAAATCAAGCAGCTGATTAACCAGTCTTAACATTCGTTTCCCGTTGCGATCCATTATATCAATTGATTTTCTAAGAGAAGAAGACAATTTTGAATGTGCTTTTATATCGTTAAGCGGCCCTAATATCAAAGTTAAAGGAGTTCGTATTTCATGCGACACATTGGTAAAGAATTGCAACTTAATATCGTTTACCCTTCGTTCAACCCTAAGATCATTTCTCATGTGATTGTATTTCGTAAGTATTCGACGGCTTATTTCAATTACAATCAGGAGTATAATCAAATAAATAATGTAGGCCCAAAAAGTATGATACCAGGGAGGTAAGATGGTTATCTTAAGAATCCTCGGATCGGGATTCCATGTGCCATCCCAACTTGCGGCTTTTATTTGAAATTCATACTTACCTGGTGATAAGTTGGTATAAGTAGCCCTGTTTAAATTACCAACTTCGTTCCAATTTTGCTCGAAACCAACCAGTTTAAACTGGTATGCATTTTTATGCGGATCAAAAAAACTCAGTGCTGCATATTCAATACTAAAACTGGATTGATAGTATTTAAGTACAATTTCTTCGAGATACTCAATGGATTGATGAAAAGGGGCCTCTTCATCATGAAAATCTACATCCTTATTGAAAAGTTGAAAATTAGTAAAGACGATCGGCGGAACATAGGATTTTTTGGAACTAATTTCAGGGTGGATGATAAGCGCTCCATTATTGCTGCCAAACATAAGCCGGCCGTTTTTTAATTCAAGACAGGTGTTCTCAGAAAAACGATCAGACTGCAGACCATTATCCTCGTCATAATTCTCAAAGGATTTGTCTTTAGGATCATACCTTGAGATGCCTCTTTCAGTGCTGAACCAAATATTTCCTTTCTCGTCTTGTAATATTCCTAAAACTGCGTCGTTAACCAGGCCTTCAACACTGGTATAATGCTGAAATATAGCTTCATTTTCAGTCAGATCTGTAAGCATATTCACTCCTCCTCCAAAGGTGGAAAACCAGATATTATTTTTATCATCCTCAAAAATATGCACCACATCATTGTAGCTGATTGCTTTTTTCGATTGAGGATCGTAATGAAATACTCTGAAGTGAACACTATCGGAATCCGGATTGTAGTCTTCCAGCAAATTGATACCAAATACTGTAGCTATCCATAACCTTCCTTTTGAATCATGGAAGAGATTTCTTATGTCGTCAGAAGAAAGATTACTATTTGCACGATTGATGCGCTTACAGATAAGTGAATCATTTGTATGGCCAACAACAAGATTTAATCCTCCACCATAGGTGCCTATCCAGATTCTGTTTTCACGATCTTCTATAATAGAATAAATATTGTTGCTGCTTATCGACGATTCAATCTGATTATGATACGGATACAACCTGAATTTAATATTTTGATAATTATTCCCGATCTTATCAAGCGGGTAGGTACTGATCGCTACCCCTCCTCCTTTTGAGCCAAGCCAAATATATCCTTTACTGTCCTGAGTTATTGTATATATATTATATCCCGGTAATTTTGTTTTTTCCAATGGTAATTGATCCAGTGTGGTATGCAAATTGAAATCCTGATCGTAGATATAGATAGTGCCAGATTTGGAGGCCATCCAGATATTCCGGTTGCTATCTTCAAATACACTGCGAATAACATTGTCGGACATATCTTCTATGTTTTTCTGGGGAATTATATATCTGAAGGAAGGATTAGCAGGTATGACCTTATTGATGCCGCCATTGATCTGTCCTGTACCTAACCACAATAATCCCGATTTGTCCTCAGTAATGCAATGAACAAAATTTGAACTTATTGTCAGGAGGTCATCCGGATTATTTCTGAAAAACTCAAAATTATCTTCTTTCCGGTTGTAATGTGCCAATCCCGCGCCATGAAGTCCTATCCATAAATTTCTCTCCGAGTCTTCAAAAAAGTACTGCCTTTCCTCATCTACCAATGATTCAATTACTTTTGGGGTAAGGACAAAATATTTTGATGTTTCATCCGGAAGATCAATGCGTGTTACACCAAAGACTTCCGTATTCACCCATAGTACTCCGTAAAAATCTTCGTATACATTTGTGACTCTGTTGCCCTTTACAGAATAGGATTTTAAAATGTTTTGATCAGTATCGAAGGTAAACAGTCCTCTGTTTCCTGTTCCAACAATCAGAAGACCGTTTCTGCTTTCTTTTAGAAAAGTTATTTCTTCGTCGCCGAATACCTCCAGTTCTCCCGGAAGGGGAATAAAATTATTTTTGGAACAATTGAAAACCGAGAGTCCTCTTCTTTGCGTTCCGAACCATATCAGTTCACCTGTTACTGCTGAAGCAATGAAATTCATATCAATCAGATAATGCTGAAAACGAAAATTCTCCTGTTTCCCGGGATTGTAATCAAGTTTATTAAGTCCCTGCTGAGTGCCTATCCAGATATTCCTGCAAACATCAGAGCTGATGAAATGAATATCATTATTCGTAATTGAATTTACGCCTCTGCTCAGGTATTGTTTAACAGTATAATCGTTTTGCAATGAATCAAATGAAAGCTGGTAAATGCCCGAGTTGTTTGTCCCGATCCAAACTTCATCTTTAGTATTCTGAAAAAAACAAGAATAACTACTGTTTTTCTCTTCCTCAGACCGGTAATAAAATGGTATCGTACTAAATTCTTCACGAGCCGGATGATACCAATGAATATATCCGTCATAAGTAGTCACCCACAGAAACTTTCTTTCATCTTCCCAGATCCTGTTCACACGATTATTTGTCAGGGTATGATCTACCCCTGGTTGAGCTTTCAATATTTTAAAGGTATAACCATCATACCTGTTCAACCCATCAAAAGTGCCAAGCCACATAAATCCCTTATGATCGCAAAATATGCTCAGTACCGAATTCTGTGAAAGACCATCGCTGGAATTAAGATGTTCAAACCGCTCAATATCAATAGCAAAAGTCTTGTTGAGAATAAATAAAGTTAAAAATGTGAAGAATCCCCTGGCACAGATTTTTACATGCCGAATGTTATGTTCCCTTTGAATTTTCATGTGATTTGCAGAAGAAGAGAACCTCAGTTCTTTAAATACAATTGAAAAGTAGTAATTTAAATAGAACTATTGTTACCATAAATCATTATAACCGAAATTAATCATTTCTCGTATAAGCCGGTAAAATTTATACCTTATTATGTTAATATGACACCTTTGAGAAAACGATCACAGACTAATTTTGTACAACAATATAATATTTAAATCTTTTACGTAAAGCTAATGCAGAATTTAATGGGAAAATTACTGAAAGGGAGTCTGCTAATAATAGCAGCATTGATTACATCTACTCTGAGCGGAAGCATTTTTTATGTTTCTCCATCCGGGAATGATACCAATCAGGGTACAATTGATAAGCCTTTTAAAACCATACCGAAAGCAATAACAGAGGCTATTGCAGGTGATACGATATATGTGATGAAAGGAATATATGTTTCGTCATCAACCATTCTGATTAACAGTTCAAAAAGTGGTACTTTCGAAAATCCGTATCATTTGTATTCTTTTCCCGGCGATACTGTTATTCTTGATTTCTACCCGCAATCATTTGGTGATCGCGGAATAAATCTCAGGGCTGATTACTGGAATATTCGTGGCATTGTCGTCAAAAATGCAGGAGATAACGGACTTTATATCGAAGGTGAGTACAATACTATCAAAAACTGCACTTTTTATGGAAACGATGATAGCGGATTACAGATCAGTGGTGGTGGAGCACATAATATTATAATCAATTGCGATTCCTACAATAATGCCGATCCGGACAATGAAGATGCCGACGGTTTTGCGGCTAAACTGGATATCGGTCCCGGTAACGAATTTTATGGCTGTCGGGCATGGAACAATTCAGACGATGGCTGGGATCTGTATGAATCTGATGATTCGGTGGTGATTGCTGATTGCTGGGCTTTTCGCAATGGTTATTTGGCAAATAATTCTCCAAGCCTGGGAGATGGGAATGGATTTAAAGTAGGAGGTAATTTTGTGGCTGGTAATCATTTGGTTAGAAATTGCCTGGCGTTTGACAACAGAAAGTACAGCTATCATCAAAACAACAATACAGGAGAAGTTGCAATTTATAATTCGTTGGGATGGGATAGTCAACAACGAAACTTTAACTTTTATCTTGATGTTGCAGGCCCGAATACCCTTGTTAATAATATTTCCTTTAACGGCGGGTCAGGCGATAAGTTTACCAACTGTACCATGACTACAAATAGCTGGCAAAGCATTGATGCTGATGAGAGTGATTTTGTATCACTCAATAAGTCTCTGGCAACAGATGCCAGGCAATTGTCTGGTGAATTGCCCTCCAATGCATTTGCCCGGTTGGCAATTGGCAGCAACCTGATCGATTCGGGTACCGATGTTGGTTACCCGTTCAATGGTACAGCCCCGGATCTTGGTCCGTTTGAAACAATCAGTTCAGTTGCAGCTTTTACCCTGAATATTGCAACAACCGGGGAAGGTGGGGTGTGGATATCTCCTGCCGGAGGGATCTATGAGTCGGGACAGGAAGTAACACTTATCGCCTGGAATGGTGATGGGTATCGGTTTAATGACTGGTCGGGTGATGTTGCAGGCACAAATGATACACTCATATTTCTTATGGACAGCGACAAATCTGTTGTGGCTAATTTCACTCTGAAGGGAGATGTGAACAGAGATAGTACAAGGATCGAAGCCGAGGAGATGATATTGACCAGTTATATCTTTGAGAGAATAAGTGCCGCTTCAAATGGCAAAGTTATAAGAGCAAGTTCAAGCGTCTCATTCGATAAGGCTACCTTCACTTTCAAAGGTGACGAACACAATTACCTTGTAAGGGTTAGATATCTTGACCAGGTCGACGGGGCCGCTACTTATAAGTTTTCAGTAAACAATTCTTTATTGGCGACATGGACAGGAGACAAAGCATCAGGTAGCACAAACCAGTTTATCGAGAAGGAAATTAAAAATGTATCATTGGCTCCGGACGATAGATTAAAAATTGAATCGAACAGGGAAGGTCCGGAGTACGGAAGAGTAGATTGTATTGATCTGATAAAAAGTGAATATATCCCTGAATCCATAGCAGAGATTGAACAGGCAGTTGATAACAATACCTTATTTCAGAATTATCCTAATCCTGTCGACCAATTCACTCAGATTGATTTTTACCTTTCCGAAGCTTCGGATATTCAACTTGAACTATTCGATGTGAAAAGTAAACAAAAGCAAATAATCGTAAATTCCTGGTATCCGGCAGGAACGCATCAATATATATTGAATCGAAACGATTTAAAATCAGGAGTTTATTATTACCGGCTTACAACAAGCAGTGGCTTATACATCAGAAAAATGATTCTTCTCTAGAGAACTATTTTTATTTAAATTCCTGTTAAAGGAAGAAAATATCTGTTTTTTTTGTAACTTTTATCATAAATCGCCCTGATTCAAGACAAAGCAGAATTTTTCAGCTTTTGGATACAAGGCGATCTTGTGATAGACAATGCTATAACTATATACGTTGCTGTATATCTGGTTAGTAAGTGTGTTTAAATTGCATCGGTTGATAAAATATCACCGCAATTACGATAATTTGTCAACCGCCAGTATTCAAACATAAGCTTATAATTGTTTGTGATTATTCTTTTGAGGATAAATGAAATTATTATTTAAATTAGAATTACTGTTACTACTAACAGGTATTAGTTGTCAATCGGTTAGCAGAGCAGGAGATGACGATGTGGATCAGTTGCTATGGTCAGTAAAAATGGCCAGCACGGTTATTAATACTCACGAATCCCTGGTCTATTACAACCGAAGGGCAGGAAAAGAAAAACTTCAGTACGATGTAGCCATGCTTGCGATGGCCATTGATAAACTGGGTTCAACGGAAGAAAAATACTCTGTATACCTGAAGAATTACATCGACTTCTTTGTAGATTCCACAGGGAATATAGAAAAATATAAGATCGAAGAATACAATCTGGATAGAATAAATTTCGCCAAAAATCTTATTACCCTGTATAAAAGAACAGGAGATGAGAAGTACAATCTGGCAATAGAACAATTTGTCAGACAGATTGAAAATCATCCCAAAACCAAATCAGGAGGATTCTGGCATAAAAAGGTATATCCCTGGCAAATGTGGCTGGACGGTTCTTATATGTCTGC
Source organism: Bacteroidales bacterium (assembly GCA_030626465.1). GTDB lineage: Bacteria > Bacteroidota > Bacteroidia > Bacteroidales > UBA10428 > UBA10428. Next base: position 4,031 of record DAOUOU010000055.1, on the reverse strand, counting down.
TCCATTTATTGCCCAGTATGCTAAGGAGTTTAATAAAACAGCATGGTTCGATCTTGCAACTTTTCAATTGATCCATATTTATGAGATGACACTTGATCATACATCCGGATTACTATACCATGCCTGGGATGAAAGCAGAACGCAAAAGTGGTGTGATCCCAGGACCGGACAATCAAAGGAATTCTGGGGGCGGTCGATTGGATGGTATATGATGGCACTTGTGGATGTTTTAGACTACCTGCCGGAGAATCATCCTCATCACCGTCAAATCATTGAAATTCTGAATAACATCTCGGAAGCAGTAATGAAGGTAAGAGATCCTGAATCACTTGTCTGGTATCAGGTGCCGGACAAAGGAGCTCTGCCAAATAATTATCTTGAAGCTTCCTGCTCAGGAATGTTTGTATATGCTTTTGCAAAAGGTGCACAACATGGTTATCTTCCTTCCAGGTACTTTGATATTGCACAGGAATCTTTCAATGCTATGCTCAGAGAATTCATTATTGAAGGAACTGATGATAATCTGACCATTACAAATATTTGTGGAGGTTGCGGGTTGGGAGGCAGCCCTTACCGGGATGGGTCATATGAATATTATGTTTCAGAAAAACAAGTGGAGAATGATCCAAAAGGCGTTGGAGCCTTTATTTTAGCAGCTATTGAATTGAATCGCTAACAATATTTACTATTTCTAACTAAAAATTAATTGCTATGAAAAAGATTTACTTATCACTACTGTTTATTCTCGGCTTTGTATTTTTTATAAATGCTCAAAGCTGGATGGTTTACGATGGTTCAGTTTTGCCTTCCGAAACAGGAGGTGGAGGTGATACCATTGATTTTACCAATGTGAGCGATAACTCACCCGGAGCCGGAATGATCCAGGAAGTTCTGCAGGATCATGAAATTCCAGGTAATAAATTGTTTAAATATTTCCATCCTGATGGCAAAACTACATTTCGACATGACTTTAATGCAACATATGCAGATTCTGCCTTCACAATTGTTGCCCGATTAAGAGGTTGTGGTGATTTGGTATCGTTCGACCGGGTTATGGATGTACGTTGGGATAACGGGAATGCCGAAACAAGAAATGAATTACGCATTTACTATGAAGGAAGAGTAAAACTGGAAAAAACAGGTCTTTCGGTAAATATTGATTTCGATGTAAACGACTGGCACATCTATCGAATCCAGGTGATAGGTGATAGTGCTGCAGTTTTTGTTGATGAAAGTTCCGAACATCTGATTGCCGGCTCAACTACTTCCTCTTCAACTTCCCAGTCGTTACGGTTTGGTGATGGTTCTGGTGATGCAATAGGTGGTTTTGTCGACTGGATCGTACTGGATACCACCGGCGGATATACTCCTGCCGAAATGCCACTACCCTCCTATCTTACCGGTCTCGGAGATGATGAAACGGTTGTGTGGTCTGTATATGATGCCGATGTGCTTCCCGATGCAAGTGAGTTTGGTATGACACCAAGTAATGTTGCCGGTACTGATCAGCATACCAATACCATTATTGCAGATCCGGATAGTGCAGGAAACAATCTGCTTGAACTGATTTCACCAGAGGCTGATCCGGGAAAATTCATGTGGAAATATAACTTGCCATCTGACGTTGGTGATTCCATTACCCTTGTTGCCCGAGTGAAAGGAGCATCGGACACACTTGATCGTACCATGGAATTCGATTTTCAACAGGCTGGTTTCAGGGAACGATTGTACATTAAAAACGATACAACCTATGAACTGAAGGAATCGGGCGTAAAAGACAGTTTACCGGGTGATCCGCAAGAATGGCATATTTACAGAATGACCAAAGATGCTGATACACTTATTTTCTATCTGGATGAAGATCCTGTTCCAATAGCAGAAGTTATTACTACTACACCTACAACTGAGAATTATTTCCGCTTTGGTGATGGAAACGGAAGCTCAACTTTAGGTGCTTTGGTTGATTGGATTTCATGGACAACGTCAGGTATTTATGCCCCCGGAGAAGTGGGTCTTCCTCCTACCGATCCTAAATCTCCCGATGCTACACTTTCAAGTCTTACACCTGATTTAGGCACACTGGTTCCTGATTTCCATCCGGACAGCATCAGCTATAGCCTTGAATTACCTTTGGGATCCACAAGTGTGACGTTTACAGTTACTCCAAATTATCCGCTTGCTCAGGTGAGTGGCGACGGTGAATTTACAGGAATCCCCGGAACCGCAGTAATAGCAGTTACTGCTGAAACTGGCCATATCATCCGGTACTCGGTCGAAGTATCAATAGCTCTCAGTGAAGATGCATCCTTGTCCGGATTAACTGTGAGTGAGGGTGAGCTTGACCCGCCCTTTGACCCGGAAATCACCAGTTATGCTTTGGAAGTACCATCTGGAACAACCAGTGTCACTCTCACAGCCACAGCAAACGATCCTGATGCTACTGTAGATGGTGATGGTGAAATAACTGGTCTGCCAACCACTGCAACCATAACTGTTTCAGCTCCTGCTGGAAACACACTTGATTATACAGTGGATATTACACTGGCTCCCATTGCTTTGATCGATCACCTGTCTGAAGCAATAGCTATCTATCCGAATCCTGCAAGTGAAGTAGTAACAATTGAACTGGCAGGAGGCGCTTCGAATATTGCTATTTACAACGTATCAGGAGCACTTATTGAAACTATCGAAACAAAAGATAACATCGTGAAGCTGGATGTTAGTGCATATGATCCCGGTATGTACTTTATAAAAATATCAGGGAATAACCTATCTGCTATCTCTAAATTGATAATTGAATAAAGTCATTCTAATCCTTGTGTATCAAAAACTATGATACACAAGGATTATTCTGTTTTGAATTATTTCTTAAAGATTTTAAATAAAGCTTTTGCAATAAAACTAGCCTAACTTCATATTTGCAAATACAATTCCTAACATGACTTTGCTATGAAAAGAAAACTTATACTGATACTGCTGACCTTGACCATTTCATTACAAGGAATAGTAGCTCAGAAAACGATCAGCGGGGTAATCGAGGACGAGCAGGATCAACCTCTTATAGGAGCGACCATAATGATAAAAGGTACCAGCGAGGGGACTGTTACGAATACGGAAGGGTATTACAGCATTTCTGTGGCTGATGAAAGTGCCTTTCTTGTTGTCTCCTTTGTAGGGTATCTTACCGAAGAAATACCTGTTGAGAACCGATCGGAAATTAATATTGGCCTTGTTCCGGATATAACCGGAATGGAGGAAGTGGTTGTTATCGGTTATGGCACTATTAAGAAAAGAGACCTGACTGCGCCGGTGGCATCAGTTAGTGCAAAGGAACTAAGGGATATCCCCCTTACTTCTACTGCGCAAGCATTAACAGGGAGACTGGCCGGCGTACAAATTACTACTTCAGAAGGCTCTCCCGATGCCGAGGTAAAGATACGGGTTCGCGGTGGCGGATCTATTACACAAGATAACGATCCCCTTTATATTGTAGATGGCTTTCCGGTAGATGGTATCAGTGATATTGCCCCTAACGATATCGAATCCATCGATGTTCTGAAAGATGCTTCTTCTACTGCTATTTATGGTGCAAGAGGTGCTAACGGTGTGGTGATAATTACCACAAAAAGCGGTAGTGAGGGTAAAGTAAAAGTAAACTATAATTTTTATGCAGGGGTAAGAGAATTACCAAAAAAGCTGGATGTTCTGAATCCTCAAGAATTTACTCTTTACCAATACGAGCGTGCACAGTCTAATTTCCAGGATCGCAACAGGTTTGAAAACATGTACGGAACCTGGGATCAGCTCGACAGTCTGTATAGCAATGCAACGGGTACGGACTGGCAGGAGGAGGTGTTTGGCAGAAAAGCCCGGACATTCTCACACAACCTGAGTATTTCAGGTGGCGATGAAAAGATAAACTACAATCTGAGCTATACGAACAACGATGACCAGGGGATCATGATCGAGTCCGGTTACAAACGCAATACACTCAACTTAAAGCTAAAAATAAAAGCGACTGAGAAGCTTTC